>NZ_JAFCMD010000020.1:0-149727 GCF_018130105.1 Bradyrhizobium sp. AUGA SZCCT0160 | reverse complement strand
AGCCAGCAGAGCGTGCTCCAGCTGCTCCGCTAAGTTCGGCTGCGAAGACAACGATCAAGGCGGCGGGGGAAACCCCGCCGTTTTTCTTTTTGGCCGAAAGAAAAATGTCCAGTCGTGCGGGCAAAACGCATCATGCAAAAAATTGTGGCTTCGATCTTAATCTCATCAGAACGCACCGCGGGCATGGTGGTGAAAATATGGATTTCGCCGGACCGCTGACACAATTGGTAACCGCCGCTAACCATATTTAAAGGCCGGACTTGTATGAACGTTGGGCAGTTCTTGCAGCCACGCGGTCACTGCCAACCGCTCCCACCGAGGTTCCCTGAATGACCAATGCAGCCCAGGCCTACGCTCGCACGTCGCATGCGACGTCGTCTCCCCGTGAAATCGAAGCGCAGGCGCTGCTGAAGGCCGCACGACAGCTCCAGGAAGTCCAGACCAACTGGGCCGGTCCCGGCCAGGCGCTGGAGAACGCGCTGCTGTTCAACCGCCGGCTCTGGTCGATTTTCATGAGCGCGGCGACGGCCGACGAGAATCCGCAGCCGATCGAGGTTCGCCAGAAGATCGCCAATATCGGTGTGTTCGTGATGAAGCAGACGGTCGACATGCAGATGAGCCCGGATCCGGCCAAGCTGAAGGCGCTGATCGACATCAACTGCAACCTGGCCGCCGGCCTGGCCGGCCGCGCCTAACGACACCTGAGGGTAGGGGAGCCGTAGCATGGCCGACGTCCTGAGCATCCTGTCGGCCAACTACAAGACCGTCGGGCAGACCGTGCCCTCCAATACGCCGTACTTCGCGGTCAATCCCGACAATTATCAGGGCGACTGGACCGGCAAATATGCCGACAACAAGTCGTTCAAGATCTCGGTCTCGAACGTGACCGGCTTTCGCGCCAAGGTGCATTACCAGAGCGGCGCCACCAGCAAATATCAGGACGTGCTGATCAGGAATAATTCGTTCCGGGTCGGCGACACCAAGTTCACGCTGGCGAGCAACGGCAAGGCCGAGATCAACACCGTCGTCACCGATCCCGTCAGCGGACAGACCTATCTGGACAAGGCTTACGCGACCCACGAAACCTGAGTAGCAGGCGTTCTGGCTTTCAAGCCCGCTGGTCGGTAACGCGCAGACGTTGCGGCGCTTCCCTGGTCAGGTCGAGGGCGTGGAAATAGGCGCGGCGGCGCAGCACTGCTTCTTCCGGAAATTGCTTCACGACCTGGCTCGTCCGGTTGTCGACCACCTGATAGACGACCGCTCGCGCGTCGCGATCGATCACCACCTGGTTCGAGACGGACGGATTCGAAATCGAAACATGGACCGCGCGGGAATCGCTGCTGCGTGCGCCCGCGTCCGACGCCGTGACGCTCTGAGGCGCCGGCAATTCGGTCGCGACCGCATTGTGCGCCGCTTCGCTGATCGGTTGAACAATCGGCGCGGCAACCGGTGCCCCCACCGGTTTGATGTTGAAATCTGTACTCATGGCAGCCTCCAGGCTTGCTTCGAGTCAAATCCCAACCCCTCTCAAACAGCAATATAACTTCCCACCCCTCAACACGGTGTTAGGGAACGCGCTGAATCCCGTGCTTATACGGGGACGCGAGTTTGTCGAAAATTTTAGATGTTTAGAGCGAGCGGCTCACCGCAAGCGGCGTCATGTTGCGCGGCCCTGGCGTCGCGCGCTGGCCGCTCGCCGTATAGGTGTTGGGGATGTTGCGGCGCTGGATCTCGACGTTGACGCCGCGCACGATGCCTTCGGACACCGCATGCGCGGTCGCAAGCACCGTGAGATTGATCTGCAGCATGGCGCGGAACGTGTCGTGATGGCGGCGCAGTGTGGTCAGCAATTCAGGCGATACCTGCGTCAGGTATTTTTGCGAGTTCTTCAAGTGCTCGACCGCGACCATGTAGCGGCGCGACAGCTCGCCCTTCTGGCCTTCAAGCTCCATCGCTTCGCGGATCTTGCCGGCGCGAACCAGTTCGGTTTCGCGCTCGATGATGCCGAGCAGCCCGCTCATCACGTCCATCAGGTCTTCCGCAAGTTTGCGGGCCTCGACCGGCGAGGAAATCGCGCGTGCCGGTGTGGCGGCGGGCTGGGCTTGCGGGCGCTGATTCATGTCGGGGTTCCCTTATGTCAGCCGGCGCGATTGGCTTGCTGCAGGATCAAGGTACGGAAGACGTCGTTGGAGATTCCGATGCCGCCGGATTTGGCGAACGACTTCGAATATTCATCCGTCAGCATCGAGCGCCAGGCGCCGGTGCCCGTCGTATCGCCGAACGGGCCTTCGCCTTTGACGCCGGTGGTCATCTGCGAAAACATCGAGTTCAGGAACATCGCCTCGAAGTCCTGTGCCTTGGCGCGGGTCTTCTTCTGCGCCTCGGGCGAAATCTTGGTCAGGGCCTCGGCCAGCTGCGGGTCGTTGCGACCGGTGATCAGCGTGGATTTCGGGTACGAATTGCTGATGCCGTTCAAGCTGCTTTGCATCACATCACCTCGATGTCGGCCTGGATCGCGCCGGCGGCCTTGATTGCCTGCAGGATGCCGATCAGGTCGCGCGGACCGATGCCGAGACCGTTGAGGCCGTCGACGAGCTGCTGCAGCGAGACGCCGTCTTTCACGACCGCGAATTTCTTGCCGTCTTCGGAAACGGACACGCTCGAGCGCGGTGTCACCACGGTCCGGCCGCGTGACAGCGGATTGGGTTGGCTCACTTGCGGACTCTCGGAAATCGAGACCGTAAGGTTGCCCTGCGCCACCGCCACGGTGGCGACGCGCACATCGCGGCCCATCACGATGATGCCTGAGCGTTCGTCGATCACGATCTTGGCGGTGAGGTCGGGTTCGACCTGCAATTGCTCGATCTCGGTCAGGAAGGCGACGACGTTGCCCTTGAACTCGGCGGGGATCGCCAGTTGCACCGTGGACGGATCGATCGGCTCGGCGGTCTTGACGCCGAGGAAATCATTGACGGCCGCGGCGATGCGCTTGGCGGTGGTGAAATCGGCATTGCGCAGCGCCAGCCGCACATTGGGCAAACGGTTCAACGCGAATTCGATCTCGCGCTCGATGATGGCGCCGTTGGGGATACGGCCGTTGGTCGGTACGCCGCGGGTGATGCTGGCGGCGGCGCCTTCCGCCGCGAAGCCCGAGATTGCGAGCGAGCCTTGCGCGACCGCATAGACATTGCCGTCGGCGCCGAGCAGGGGGGTGACGAGCAGGGTGCCGCCGGTCAGGTTCTTGGCGTCGCCGAGCGCGGAAACGGTGACGTCCATCCGCGTGCCCTGGGTGCCGAACGCCGGCAGATTGCCGGTGACCATCACGGCGGCGACGTTGCCGGTGCGGATGGTGGCGCCGCGGATGTTGACGCCCATTCGTTCCAGCATCGCCTGCAGCGATTGCTTGGTGAAGGGGATGTTGTTCAGCGTGTCGCCGGTGCCGTTGAGGCCGACGACGAGGCCGTAGCCGATCAACTGGTTCTGACGCACGCCCTCAATATTGGCTAGGTCCTTGATCCGCGAGGTCGCGCCTGCGGACATGGCCGACAATGCCAGCGCCAGCAGCGCTGCGCAGCCTACCCTCAACACTCTTGCCGTATGGATGCCGGGCATCCCAATGCTCCCCTGAAGTCTTCCCGGACCACACGCCACTCCCATGACGGTAGCCCGGGATTAACTATGCGAGATCGGTGCCACGCGGATTCGGTGGCCTAGTCCGTTGAAAGTGCTATGCTTTACGTGTTGGTGCGCGATCCGGCCGATCTCGCGGCACCGGCGAAACTGCCGCGCGGCGGCAGATTTTGCCGGGTCGTTTACGCGGCATTAACCATAAAGCGGCGAAGCTCCCTGCAATCGACCGGCGAGATTCACGACGATGCGCATCTACGGACCGAACGGCACCACGCTTGGATCGCCCGCGAGCAGCACGCGGCGAACCAACTCGACCGGCTTTTCGCTGCCGGATGCGCCGGCGACGCCGGACGAGACCCGCTCCGCGGCCCCGCCGAAAGCCGCCGGCAGCATCGACGCGCTGCTGGCGATGCAGGGCGTCGAGGATCCGACCGAGCGCCGCAAGCGGTCGGTGGCACGCGGGCGCGGCGCGCTCGACGTGCTCGACGAACTCAAGCTCGGGTTGCTGTCCGGCAATCTCGATGCCGCCACCATGAACCGGCTGCGCGATGCCGCGGCCAACCTGAAATCCTCCTCCGGCGATCCCGGCCTCGATGCCGTCCTGGCCGAGATCGAGCTTCGAGTCGAAGTCGAACTGGCCAAGGCCGGGAAATTCTAGGCTTCGCGCGCTCTTCTCATCCTGTTTGTCTCACGCCGCCATCGAATTGCGCTGCGCATCGTAGCGCCGCTGTGCGTTCAGCACTTCTTTCAGATTGCTTTCCGCCCAATCGCGCAAGGCATCGACCGCCGTCGACAGCGTCGCGCCCAGCGGCGTGATCGAATACTCCACCGTGACCGGCACGGTTGCGATGACACGGCGCTTGATCAGGCCGTCGCGCTCCAGGCTCTTCAGCACCTGCGACAGCATCTTCTGCGAGATGCCTTCGATGGCACGGCGTAGCGCATTGAAGCGCATCGGCTCGTCGCGCACCAGCAGCAGAATCAGCACCGCCCATTTGTCGCCGACGCGATCAAGAATCTGGCGCGTCGGACAATTGGCGGCATAGGCGTCGGGTTTCATTTTCATGGCGGTTACTCCGGCGTAATCAGGTGAGTTCAAAGTGCTCTCTTAACACCTACGCTCTTTGCGTTATCTAGTCACCATTGGATACCACATCCATCCCATCGCAAGGAGACCCAAGATGAAGATCGCCGTCGTCGGCGCGTCCGGAAATGCCGGCTCGCGTATCGTCACCGAACTGGCCAGCCGCGGCCACACCATCACCGCCATTGCCCGCCACCCCGAGAGGATCGCGAGCCAGCCCAACGTCACGGCCAAGCAGGGCGACGTGCAGGACCAGGCCGGCCTGGCCGCGTTGTTCGCCGGCCACGACGCTGCGGTCAGCTCGGTGCACTTCCTCGACAGCGACCCGGCCCGGCTGATTGGCGCCGCCCGTGATTCGAAGGTTGGCCGCTACCTCGTGGTCGGCGGCGCCGGCAGCCTCGAAGTGGCGCCGGGCGTCCGGTTGGTCACGACGCCGAATTTTCCCGTGGTATACAAGGCCGAGGCCGAGAAGGGCGGCGCCTTTCTCGACCTGCTGCGGCAGGAAAAGGAGCTGAACTGGACCTTCCTGTCGCCCTCGGCCCTGTTCACGGCCGGCGAGCGGACGGCCAAGTTCCGTCTCGGGACCGACCAGCTTTTGACCGCGTCCGACGGCAAAAGCTGGATTTCCTTCGAGGACTTCGCAGTTGCACTCGCCGACGAAATCGAGCGTCCGGCCCATATCCGGCAGCGTTTTACCGTCGGTTACTGACCAAGCGGGCTGCCCCGCTGCGGTGCACAGTTTTGCCTGTGTATGCGCTCCGGGGCGGCCTTCCTTGCCCCAGGGCCGATATTGTCTGTCACAACTCGCCGCTATATAAGGCGCGCGCGGACGGACGATTTTCCGTTTCGCCTTGCACTTAAAGATGGGCTGACATTGGAAAAGTTGAAGAATTATCGACCCTCCGAAAAAGAGCCTTTCATGAACGACCGCCAGCGCGATTATTTTCGCGCCAAGCTGCTGGCGTGGAAGGACGAGATATTGCGGGAATCGAAGATTACCCTGCAGACCCTCCAGGAAGAGAACGTCAATCATCCCGATCTGGCTGATCGCGCCTCTTCCGAAACCGATCGCGCGATCGAACTGCGCGCTCGGGACCGCCAGCGCAAGCTGATCTCCAAGATCGACGCGGCGCTGCAGCGTATCGAAGACAACACCTACGGCTATTGCGAAGAGACCGGCGAGCCGATCTCGTTGAAGCGGCTGGAAGCCCGCCCGATCGCAACGCTGTCGGTGGAAGCGCAGGAGCGTCACGAGAAGCGTGAAAAGGTTTACCGGGACGAGTAGAGTAACCTCCGGCATCTGACCGCAGCGCGCGGTCGGCGTTGCCGGATTGCAACGAGAGAGCTGCCGCCGATGGACAAAATTCTCGCGGCCGCCAAGCGCATCGCCAGCGCCCGCCGCAGCCGTTCGCCGCTGGCCGCGCTTTCGAGCGAACTCGTGCCGCAGGACGAGGCCGAGGGCTACAAGATCCAGCGCGCGGTGCACGATCTCTTGCTGCCGCAAATAGGCAGCCTCGTCGGATACAAGATCGGCTGCACCAGCGCGGTGATGCAGCAATATCTCGACATACCCCATCCCTGTGGCGGCGGCGTGTTCGCCAAGGGCGTGCATGAGTCCGGCGCCAAGCTGCGCTTCGGCGATTACGTCCGTGTCGGCGTCGAGTGCGAAATTGCGGTCCGGCTCGCGCGCAATTTGCTGCCGTCGGAAGCGCCGTTCACGGCGGAGTGGGTAATGGAGGCGATCGAGGCCTATTACCCCGCGATCGAGATCGTCGACGACCGCTACGCCAAATGGGAAACCATGGGCGCGCCGACGCTGGTGGCCGATGATTTCTTCGCCGCCGGCTGCGTGCTCGGTCAGGCGATCTCGCGCACCGCGGCGCCCAATCTGCTCAAGGTGGTCGGCCGCGCCATTGTCAACGACACCGAAGTCGGGCGCGGCACCGGCGCCGACGTGCTCGGGCATCCGCACAACGCGCTGGCCTGGCTCGCCAATCATCTGGCCGAGGAGGGCACGGGATTGCACGCCGGGCAGATCGTGCTCACCGGCAGCCTGGTCAAGACCGTGTGGCTCAATGCCGGCGACAGCGTGGTGATGGAGCTCGACGGGCTCGGCACCGTGGCGGCGAGCTTTCGGGACTGAGCGGCAATCATGCAAGGGCAGGAGAGCGTTCCCTCGATTCTCGAAGCCGACGCGCGCGGTGAAATCGCCGAGATCTTCGCCGACATCCGAAAGGTGCTCGGCACCAGCGTCGTCAATCTGGTCTGGCGCACCCTCGCGACCATGCCGGGCGCGCTGCCCTGGACCTGGGCGACGGTGCGGCCGCTTTATCTCGGCGCCGCACCGCTGCATGCCGAATCGGTCAGGCGCACGATCGCCTTGCCGGATGCGCCCGGATTTTCCGCCGACACGTTGCTCGCCGCCGGCATCGATCAATCCGACCAGGCCATCATTCGCAATGTGCTGAACAGCTATCAATACACCAACGCGCTGGCGCTGACCGTGCTGTCGGCGTTGCTCGCGCATTTCGAACCGCGCCCGGCCGTGACAGTCGCGGCCGCCGGCTCCGCACCTCCGCCCTCCGGCGTCAAGATTCCGGAACTGCCGCCGATGGACGCGCTCGATCCCGAGGTGGCGCGGCTTGTTGCGGAATTGAACGGTTTCGGCGAGGACACCGAACCGCAATTGATTGCGAGCATGTACCGGCATCTGGCGTACTGGCCGGCGTATCTGGCGCTGGTGCGAACCATGCTGGCGCCGCTGCAAGCCGACGGCCGGCTCGATGCGCTGACGCGTTCGACCCGCGCGCTCGGGTATGCGCATGGTCAGATGCTGGCGCCGCAGCTGAAACCTGCGGCACCGCCCGATACGCTTCAAGATGCGCTGAAGTCTTGTCGCCTGTTTGTCGAGCATCCCATTGCCCGCATGACCGGGCTCTGCGCATTGATCCGCCGCGCGACGCCTGAGTGAAGTTTAGCTACCCGAGCACTTCAACTCGGTGCGGTCATAGAACGCCTTGATGGCGTTGAAGGGGACGACGAGCCGTTCCGGATAGCCCTTGAACCACACCAGCACTTCGAAGCGATCGTCCTTCACATTGAGCTTGCCGAATTCATATTGCAGGACGACGGTCATCTCGTTCGGATATTTTTCCAAGAGATAGCCCGGCATTTTCACGCCCTCGGTCCGGGTCGTGAAGGTGATATGGACCGGATGTTCTTCGGCCGCGTGCCACAGCGTGTCTGCAATGTTGAAACGCGCCGGCGTCGTGCTGCAGGGTTCAGCCGCCACCGCGCGGGATGCGGTGAACATGGTCGCCAGCAGGGCGAACAGGATTGCTGCTTTTCTCGTCATGGCCGCCTGCATTGGTTCGTCTCGCGTTGTCACACTGTTTCATGCGTCAGTTGCCGTGGAATGCACGTGGGTTCATTTCGGTGGCGCATTGTCCCTTCGAATGTGCGGGAGGTCACAGCTACACCGTCGTTCCGGCCTTGAGCTCAGATGCGTAATTGCGCATCTGAGCTCAAGGCCGGGACGACGGCGGTGTTTGTTGCTGCACCGTGGTCTAAGCGCACTTCCGCGTTCTCGCGGCCTGCTACGCCCGAGGTTTGCCAGAAGTTCCTTGCCCTCGAAATATGAGGGCGCAGGGAAGACCGGGTGCGCGCTGCACCCGCGGTCTCGTGTGCGGTTTGCACAAAACAAGGTGCACACGAGCATACAGGGCAGCGGAGAACACCCGGCCTTCCCTGCGCAATGGCTTTACGGCTTATGCCGTGATCTCCCCGGAGACGAGTTCTTGGTTGACTCCGTCATCGCCGGTTCAGCTCACGCTTAGCCGACGGCTTGACGCCAGCAACGGGCGCCAGGACCACACGGTTTTGCCGTACGCTCATCCACGCCATCGTCTCAGCGCAAACAAGCGTCCACCGCAACCCGCCCAACGTCCGTGACGACGGCCGACGCCCTTCTGAGTAGGACGGGATGGCTAAACATATGCACCTGATTTTCCATTCTGGTAAACAGAAATATTTTTTATTTTAGGGCTTGACACAACTTCTGTAAATCGGAACTGATTTGCCCGTCGGGCCAATAAGCCGCATGTATTTGACTTGACGGAGCGCTGTTCGGCTCTTTCACGCCGGAGAACGGCGCACTACGCTGTCGCCGGCGCAGCAAGCCTTGCCCGACCAATCAAGCAGGCGCCTGCGCAAGGGAGGGAAAATGATGCCGCAGCTCACGCCTGTGAACCGCCGCAAATTGCTGGCCATGCTCGGCGGCTCGATTGCCGCGCCGTATCTCGCAAGGCGCGAGGCGTTCGCGCAAGAGGCGTGGCCGGCGCGGCAGGTGAAATACGTCAACGGTTTTCCGGCCGGCGGCGCCACCGATACGCTGTCGCGGATCATCTGTCAGAAGATGAGCGACCTGTCCGGACAGTCCTTCGTCGTCGAGAACAAGGCTGGCGCGGGCGGCGTGCTGGGGGCGGATGCGGTGGCAAAGTCGCCGCCAGACGGATACACTCTCGGCCTCGGCGGCATCGCCAGCAACGTGCTGGCGATCGGAAGCTACGCAAAGCTTCCCTATGATCCGCGCGCCGATTTCACCTTCATCGGCGGCATGTGGCAATTGCCCAATATCCTGGTGGCGAAGAAGGACCTGTTCTCCTCCGACATCAGGGAGTTGCTGGCCGCGTTCAGGAAGGAGCCGAAGAAATACACCTATGCCTCGGCCGGGTTCGGCACCACGTTGCATCTGTCGGGCGAGATGATGAACAGCATGGCGGGCGTGGAGGTCAATCACATTCCCTATCGCGGCGCCGCGCCGGCATTGACCGACCTGCTCGGCGGCCGCGTCGATCTGTTGTTCGACAATCTGCCCGGCTCGTTGCCGAGCGTGCGCGCAGGCCAGGTCAAGCCGGTCGCCGTCACGTCGTTGAAGCGGCTCCCCGAGCTTCCTGATGTGCCCACCATGGCCGAGGTGCTGCCGGGATATGCGATGACGTCATGGACCGCGCTGATCGGGCCGGCGAACATGAAGGCCGATCTTGTCGCGCAGATAAGTGCGCTCACCGTCAAGGCGCTCGCCGATCGCGGCTTGCAGGAGCGCTACGCAGAGCTTGGCGCCACGCCGTGGCCGGCGTCATCGGCCGAGATCAGCAAATTCCGTGACGACGAGGAAAAGCGGCTGCTGCCGATCATGCAGGCGGCGGGGATCAAGCCGGGGTAGAGGAGGGCTGGCGGTTGGGGAGGCGGCGTTGCCGCGCGGCTCGTTCCGAACGAACGACCTGGCCGCCCATCCAGGTTCGCGAGTTCATATCGCATGGTTCGAGCCGACTGGCGATGCGCCTATCCCCGACCCAAGACGGCAGAGATAAAGTCTCTGTGCAGGCAAGTTGGTCTTTGGGCGCGATCGAACAACACGGTGATGCCAGCGGTACGAGAGCTCACGTCAATAACAATGCCAGCCCGGTCAGCCAACTCTGGGCACCGAACGGCTCCAAGCCATCCTAAAACGGGTGCCGACAACAATTCTGTCGGTTTTCTAGTCAATCATTATGAGCTTCTTTCTTCGCTATGCATTATATCGCCCATAGCTTCGGGTGATCGGAAGGCGCGCTCTACGCCGTGCGTCGCGACTTTGTCGTGACACTTCCGGAAATTGGGCGTACTCATGCGGCGAGCGGCCACGCCTTGAGATAAACTCCCGAATGGCGCTAGGGACGGCGACCGGCTGATCAAACAAGCTTCGGGGAGATCAAAGTATCGTCCGCCCGGTGTGGCGCGGGGACTCAATCGCGCATTCCGTAAGGCTCCGACAAGCAAACTCAAATGGGGGTGTTCTCAAAGAAGGAGGACTTCCATGAATCTTCGCGCAGCATTGTTCTTTGCGACCGCACTTGGCGGCGTCGCTGCCGTGGTTGCCCCTGCGACAACGGCCGCGGCCGAGCCAAACAGCCAGATCACCATCCTCTATGACGCTTTCGGCACCGATGCCGCAATGAAGAAGGATTGGGGCTTCTCCGCGTTCGTGGAGGTCGCCGGTAAACGAATCCTGTTTGACACAGGCAACGATCCAGACATCTTCGCAGCCAACGTCAAGGCGAAGGGTGTTGACCTTACCAACATCGATTTCGTCGTCCTGTCGCACCGACACTCCGATCACATGGCTGGCCTGAATCACGTTCTGAGCGTGAATCCGACGGTAAAGATCTACGCACCTAGAGAAGGATTCGGCATTTACGGTTCGTCGCTGCCATCGAGCTT
Source organism: Bradyrhizobium sp. AUGA SZCCT0160 (assembly GCF_018130105.1). Taxonomy (NCBI): domain Bacteria; kingdom Pseudomonadati; phylum Pseudomonadota; class Alphaproteobacteria; order Hyphomicrobiales; family Nitrobacteraceae; genus Bradyrhizobium; species Bradyrhizobium sp. AUGA SZCCT0160. The sequence goes on along the minus strand of NZ_JAFCMD010000020.1, from coordinate 138,752 downwards.
CTACCGAAAAGACGAGTCTTTGCCCTCCGAGATGCGCTACTACGAGGGCAAGCCGCCGGAAGTCATGAAATTCGGCACCGCTTGGCAGGGAGCCAACATCGAACTAATCGACAAAACGACGGAAATCGTTCCAGGCATTACCTTGATAGCACTGGTATCCGACGCTCCAGGCACGAAAGAGCTCAAAGAGTTGTCCTTAGCGGTCAACACCTCGGACGGCGTAGTGCTTGTGGTCGGCTGCGCGCACCCGGGAGTCGAAAAGATCGTCGAGGCGGCGGCGGCCATCAGTTCCAAAATACGTTTGATCGCCGGCGGATTCCACCTCGTCGTCGCTCCGGACGAGGTCATTGCCAGGTCCGTGGCAACGCTCAAGGATACGTTCAAGATAGAGAGCATCGCTCCGGGCCACTGCACCGGTGAGCCGACATTCGCAGCGTTGAAGCAGGCTTTCGGCGACCGATACCTTTATGCGGGCGTTGGCACATCGCTGTCGTTGGTACCAAGCACGGGCTCTGTCGGGCGACGGGGCGAGGGACCCGTTCTCCAAGAAGACGACCTAACCACTTATCGGAAGCTCGCCCGCCGCGAAGACCCCTTCGGCATTTTCCAGGCGCGGATTCAACGCTCAAATCTTTCGCACCAGTGAAGGCGCGTAACAGCCTACGCACGATCGATGTGCAGGCGGGACGGGGATGGCGCCGCCTCAAGGTCCGAATTTGGTCTCCGAGCGTGCAAGTAATCAATTAATCGTTTGGTTCGATGCCTGGATCGATTGGACTACAAGCAGAGGCTGTCGTGCAGCAAGCAAGAGGGTGGGTTACGCTTCGCTAACCCACCTCCGAACCTGTCTCTGACGTCCGCGGAATATCTTCGACATCAGGATCGTCTGCTCTTCACCGAAGGACCCCTCCCTAACAGTCTTGAAGCCGCGCTTTGCGTAGAACGCTTTTGCCGTCACCGATGATTGCACACTCAACGTCCGCTGCGATTGGGCATTCGCAGCGTTTTCGACCGGTCCATAAGCTTTGTGGCGATACCGCGGACTAATAGCCCAAACCCAGCCGTCCAGCGGGCGCTTGCACGCGCCGCCTGCGCGGTGGCCCGGCTCCCGCGCCTGCTTGAGGCCTCCGGACTGGATGGCTCGTCAACGGGCTCCTCTGGGACACCGGGTCGAAAGTGCCGCAAGGACTAGGCGGTTGTTGCCAGCGGCATACTATGACACCATCCAGATACTGTATTTTCATGATTTCTGGATGCCTATGCCACCTCGGAAATATACCTGGGAAAAGCTGTCGGATGAGCAGTTGCTCAAGCAGCGTCTCAGCAGCCTGAAGGTCAACATCAAGGGCACCTGGCTCGAGGATTGCCTCGGCACTCTGAACGAAGAACTCCAGGCGCGGAACATCCGGCTGCGGCCACACGCATGGATATCGAGCGAATGGTTCAGTCCGGCAGATGTGCCGGGCATCGCCATCCCGTTCTATCTTGCCCATCCCCGCCTGATGAAACTCGAGAAAAAAATGATGCTCGAGGTAGAGGGAAGTACCTGGTCGGAATGCATGGCCATCCTCCGTCACGAGGCAGGGCATGCCGTGCAGCACGCTTACCAGTTGCAACGCCGCCGACGCTGGCAACAGTTGTTCGGCCCGTCCTCGAAACACTATCCGCTCTACTACCGGCCCAATCCGGCCAGCCGGAATTACGTCCAGCATCTTCGGCGCTGGTACGCGCAGAGCCATCCGGACGAGGATTTCGCCGAAACCTTTGCGGTGTGGCTGCGACCGCGGTCGAAATGGCGGGCACGCTATGCCGGTTGGCCGGCGCTGAAGAAGCTCGAATATGTCGACGAACTGATGAGCGAGATTGCAGGCGAGCGGCCGCCGATTACATCACGGGAGCGTGTCGATCCGCTGTCCGGGCTCAGCCAAACGCTTGGCGAGCATTACCAGAAGAAGCAGGCGTTTTACGCTTTCGAGGCGCCGAAGACGTATGACCGCGACCTGTCCCGTCTGTTCTCCGCCGATCAACGACATCGACGGGCGCAGCCGGCGGCATCCTTCATCAGGCGGCACCGCGCGCAGGTCAGGCAGCTGGTCGCGCGATGGACGGGCGAGAACCAGCTTACGCTCGATGCCGTTCTCGATGACATGATCTCCCGCTGCCGCGAACTCGATCTCCGGGCCCCGGGCTCGGAGCGGAAGCTTGTGATCAACTTCACCATTCTGCTGACCGCCAAGACCATGCACGCGCTGTTCGGCCCGTCACGCCGCAAGTGGATCGCGCTATGAGACGCCTGCGCGTCCTGGTCCTGATGCATCCGGACTTCTTGCCGCCGGACTCGACCGACGGATACACCGCGCAGGAAATCAACCGATGGAAAACCGAGTTCGATGTCGTGAGCACCTTGCGCGCGGCGGGCCACGATGTGCGCCCGCTCGGCGTGCAGGAGGAAATCAAGCCGGTTCGCGACGCGATCGAAAGCTTCAAGCCGCATGTGGTGTACACATTGCTGGAGGAGTTCCACTATACGTCAGGGTATGACCAGCACATCGCGAGCTTTCTCGAACTGATGAAAGTCCCGTATACCGGCTGTAACCCGCGCGGCCTGATCCTGGCGCGCGGCAAGGATCTGTCCAAAACGCTAGTGCACCATCGCCGGATCGCGGTGCCGGCCTTCGCCGTGTTTCCGATGCGCCGCAAAGTCAAACGGCCGACGCGTCTTGCGCTGCCGCTGATCGTCAAGAGCCTGAACGAGGATGGATCGTTCGGCATCTCGCAAGCATCCATCGTCGATACGGACGAGAAGCTCGCAGAGCGAGTCGCTTTCGTCCACGACCGGCTCGGAACTGCCGCCATCGCCGAGCAGTACATCGAGGGGCGTGAGCTCTACGTCGCCGTGCTCGGCAACAATCGGCTGCGAGTTCTGCCGATTTGGGAATTGAAATTCGGCAGCATGGGTGGCGAGGGGGCACGGCAGATTGCCACCGAAAAGGTAAAACACGATCCCGGTTACCAGGAGCGCGTCGGAATCGAGGACGGGCCGGCCAAGAACCTTGCGCCAGAGGTATCCGCCCGCATTCAGCGAACAGCGAAACGCATCTACCGTACACTGAAGCTCGATGGATACGCACGCATCGACTTTCGGCTCTCGGCCGACGGCACTCCCTATTTCATCGAAGCGAATCCCAATCCCGAAATAGCGAAGAGCCAGGAGTTCGCGACAGCTGCCCGGCATGACGGGCTTGCCTACCCCGACCTGCTAAATCGCATTCTGGCCCTCGGAATCAGCCGGGCCAAGGCAGGTGCATCCGTAGGCTGAAAGGCAACGCGAAGCGGTCATGCACGGTGGTGGTGCGCGCCCGGAAGTTGATGCTCCACGCTCGTCAACCCAGGACGGGAGATATAAAGTCCCTGTGCAGGCACGTTGGTCTTTGGGCGCCATCGAACCGCACGGTGATGCCAGTGGTACGAGGGCTCACCTCAATGACAATCCCAGCCCGGTCAGCCAGCTCGGGGCACCGCGCGACTCCAAGTTTACTCATCTTGAAACGAGTGCCGACAAAAATTCTGTCGGCTTTCTGGTCATTCATTTTGGCTATTCGATAAGTCGAAAAAGATCGTCTTCAATAAAAGCAAAGCGTCAATCGCAGGGATCAGACTAGATCGGATCAATCTTGTGAACAATCTCCGGAGTAATACCGGACTCCGCCAACGCAAGTAAGCTGGGTATCGCAGCGCAGCATTGATCGTTACTCATGAGCACGCGGCGAGGCGCGGGAAGGCGAGTAAAGCCGGCCACACGACAACGCTACTTTCGTCTACCAAGGACACGCGATGCAGAAAGGCAACGCCCCGGTGGAATGTCATCGGGCCGTCAAAATCTCCTTAGTATTTCCCGGACCAAGCGTGTATCTCGGGAACCCAGTCGGAACGGAGTGGGCCATGGAATTATTTCGGGCTGAGATGGTGGCCGTCGTGGAGAGTGAGACGGACAAGGATTGCCGGTCCTGTGGCGAGAGGTTGAAGCTGGTTCGAACCATGGTGAGCCCGAGCACCGGCTGCATCGTCCACATGTTCGAATGCAAGTGCGGACAGCGCACTTGGGCCGATTAGACGATCAAGAGTAAAGTCCTGGATCGATTGGACCATAACGTTGTGGTGCGGCAGGCTTGAAGACGAAGATGGTGGGCGCGCGTCCTGCATCATTGTACGGCCCTGACGATCAGCCGACCAATTCGACCTTGCCGCTGTCCAGCCGATAAATACCACCGACGATCTTGATCTTGCCCTCGGCCGCGGCGGCGCTGAGGATTGGCGTCGCCGACTTGAGCCGGGCGACAACGTCGATGACATTCTGGCGGATGGCGTTCGCGAGCTTGTCGCCGGGCTTGTCCGCGCTGGCCTTGACGGCAGGCGCAAGCGCGTTGACCAGCGACGGCAGGTGGCCGGGCAGGGTGGTGTTGTCCTTGAGCGACTTGATCGTGGCATCGACCGCGCCGCAGCTGTCGTGGCCGAGTACCAGGATCAGCGGCGAGTTAAGCACGGCCACGCCATATTCCAGGCTCGCGACGGTGTCGTCATTGGCGAAATTGCCCGCAACGCGGCAGACGAACAGATCGCCCCGGCTGCTGTCGAAGGCGTATTCCGGCGCAATGCGGGAATCCGCGCAGCTCAGGATGCTGGCAAAGGGATTTTGGCCGCCGACCAGGGCTTCCCGCTCACTTTTGAAGTCATGCCGGCGCGAGGTGCCTTCGACATAACGCGTATTGCCTTTCATCAACCGATCGAGGGCCGCGGCCGGCGACATCTGGTTCTGCGGCTTCGGCGGCGGTTTTGCATCTTTGGCTTTTGCATCCCTGGCAAAGGCCGCGGGGGCAAAGGTAAGCGGTGCCAGCGCAAGACTTGCGGCGATCCCGGCCGTGAATTGAAGGAAACGGCGGCGTGAGGTTTCCCGGACTTCAACGGCGTGGCTGGCATCGCAAATGCGGCACATGGCTGACCTCCTTGGGGAGACGAAAGCGATGCCGAATTGTATGTCATTGCGCGCGCAGCGAAGCAATCCGCCTACGCTCTCCGAGCTTCGGCGTGACAGGTCCGCCTTCTTGCGGTCCGTAGTCCGTAGGATGGGTTGAGCTCTTCGCGAAACCCATCACTCATTCGCGGGCAGCAGTTGATGGGTTTCGCGAAGAGCTCAACCCATCCTACATCCTACGCGCGCGACGAGGCCTGCCGCGATACGCTGTAGGCGTCCCAGCTGCCCCAGCTCACCTGCGCGAGGCTGCGCAGATCAGTCGCCAGCGGCCGCTTGGTTTGTCTTTCGTGCGCGGCGATGCATCGCTGCGATTCAGCGATCTTGCGCTTGAGCTGGGTCAGCGCTTTTTGTTGCGCATGGCCGGCCGCGCCGGTCATCTCGCCAACCCGGAAGCGGGCGATTTCCAATGCCTTGACGGCCTCGCGGTTCTTCTTGAGCTGAACCCGGTGCCAGGCGATGTTGCTATTGCTTTCAGCGATCATGTTTGCAGCCGTGATCAATACGAGTGGGCAGGAGAGGGAGCGCCTGCGCGCGCCGGCCAGGTGACCGACCTGGTCAATCCCTTGGATCCTCTCCTGGACTTTCGAGGATGAGACGGCTTGGTTAACGAAGGGTTAACGGCTCGGTAACGATCCGACAGACCTACCGCCAGCCTACCGCTGCTCTGCCGTCGCCGGCTTCTGGTCGTCATCGGCCAGGCACCGGATCACGAACGCGGTCCAGTCGCGCGGCAGAACCTTGGCGAGATGGGCCTTGCGGCGGCATTCCAGTTGCTCGGCTTTCTTGGCGTTCGCCTTCTCCTCGGTGAGGGAGGATTGCCTGATCCGGCGCAGCGTCACCGGCTCGCCGTCGGACTCGAATTGCAGTTCGTATTTCCGGCCGTCCCTGGCGGTCGCCGCACAGGAGATGCTGGAGACCTGCCTCGTCGCGATGATCCCCACCTGGCGGCAGGTGCCGGTCGATGATTCAACCAGTGGCACCGGCAGGCCGTCGACCTTCGGCCTCTCTTTGGAGTTCAGCAGCATCCGGTCGACCTGCAGTTCATAGACGTTGTCCTGCTCGCGGCGGCCGGTTTCACCTGAAAATGAAATGATGTGGCTGTCATCCCTGGGATCGTCGAGCACGATCGTGAAATGCGCACGGCCCTGCTGGCCGTGGAAATAGGCCACCGCCTTGCAGCCGAAATCGCGGCCGGCGATTTTTAGCTTGGTGCACTTGCCCGAGATGTGCGCGTACATGTCGATGTCGGGCTCGGCGCGTTCCACCGCGCCCGCGGTCAACGATGGGGTCGCCGCACAGAGAACGCCAACAAGGAACGGCCAGCACAAGCGCATCGTCATGTCCGGTTCAGGAGAATTGGCCCGGTCAGGCACAGAGGGAATATCAGTTCGAATCGCACTCTTGTGGAACTCTTTGTCGTTTCGATGGAACTTTCTGCCGCAAAAACACGGCAATCTGCCGCACTGCACCGGGAAATCCGGGCCCTTTTAACCCGGCACTAACTGGGATTCCTAACCGGGCTTCCATTCATCGTTGGCCTAATACCCATAGCCTCCAGCGTTTGTCGATCCGAGGGTTGAGGACTTGAAGACCGGAGCCAAAGGAAGTGCTGACGTCGCACAGGGTTATGCCGTGCGGCTGATGCAGCATTTGGTGGTCCCGACCTTCGTGCTCAATCCAAAACGGCGCGTCGTGATCTGGAACCGGGCCTGTGAGCGCCTGACCGGCGTCGTCGCGACTGACGTCATCGGCACATCAGATCATTGGCGCGCGTTCTATCAGCAGCAGCGCTATTGCCTGGCCGATCTGGTCGCGCTCGGACGGCCCGACAAATTGAGCCAGCTCTATCCCGAGCACACCGTCCCCCATGACGGCGTCGGCTTCTCCGCCGAAAACTGGTGCGTGATGCCGAAGCTCGGCAATCAATTATATCTCGCCATCGACGCCGGCCCGATCCACGACGAGGACGGCAAGCTGATCGCCGTCGTCGAGACGCTGCGCGACATGACCGATCAGAAGCGTGCGGAGCTGGCGTTGCAGACGCTGGCGGCGAGCGACGGCCTGACCGGCCTTGCCAATCGCCGCTCGTTCGACCAGACGCTGGCGATGGAGTGGGCGCGCGCGCAACGAACTAAGAAGCCGCTGTCGCTGCTGTTGTGCGACGTCGACCATTTCAAGCTCTACAATGACATGCACGGCCATCAAAAAGGCGACGAGTGTCTGCGCGCGGTGGCGATCGGCAAGAACGCGTTTCGCCCGGCCGATCTTTCGGCGCGCTATGGCGGAGAAGAGTTCGCCATCATCATGCCCGAAACCGATTCCGCCGGCGCTCGAAAATTGGCCGAGCGGCTGCGCGATGCGCTGGCGCGGGTCCGGCTGCCGCACGGCGCGCCGGGTGTGCCGCCGTTCGTGACGCTGAGCATCGGCATCGCGACCCTGGTGCCGAGCGAGGATACGCGCGCGGATTGGCTGCTGGGGCAGGCCGACCAGGCGCTCTACGCCGCAAAATATTCCGGCCGCAACCGCGTCGTGTCGGCCGATAAGGTGCTGGCCGCATTCGCCGGCGCGCAGGATTTGCGCGAGAGCGAGACGCCGCAGCCGGTCCGCAAGCGCCGCGTGCGCAAGTCGGCCTGACGTTCGGGCTTTCCGTCATTTCCTCAAAACGACCGCGGCCCTCGTCAGGGGAGCTGACAAGGGCCGCGTTAGAACACATCGTCGCGCCTAGGTTCGCAACGAGGTGTGGGAGCTCGGGATAACGAATTAGAACGGCAGCAGCACGTCCATTACCTGCTGACCGTAGCGCGGTTGCTGCACGTCGGTGATCTGGCCGCGGCCGCCATAGGCGATGCGGGCCTGCGCGATCTTCGAGGAATCGATGGTGTTGTCGCTCTGGATGTCTTCCGGCCGCACGATGCCGGCGACGATCAGTTCGCGGATTTCGAAGTTGACGCGGATCTCCTGCTTGCCTTCGACCACGAGATTGCCGTTCGGCAGCACCTGCGTCACCACGGCGGCGACGTTGGTCTGCAATGCTTCCTGGCGGTTGACCGAACCCCTGCCGTCGGTCGAGGCGGTCGAGTCCGCAGTCAGGATCTTGCCCGGCAGGATCTTGTTGGCTTGCGTGATCGTCTGCGATCCGAGGAAGTCGGTAACGCCGGAGTCTTCCTTGCTGGAGCGGCTGCGCTGGGTCTGGTTGGCGATGTTGGCCTTGTCGGTGATGTTGACGGTCACCGTCATGATGTCGCCGACGCGCGCGGCGCGCTGGTCGCGGAAGAAGGCGCGTGAGCCGTTCCGCCACAGCGAGTTGGCGTTGTAGGAAGCCTGCTCGGGCTTCGGCATCGGCATCTGCACCGGCTTGTAGCCGGGCTGCGTGGTCGGATTCTCGATCTCGGTCAGCTTCGGCTTTTCGCCGATCTGGGAGAGGCGGTCGATCGAGGAGCAACCGCTTGCGAACGCTGCCACGGTCAGCAAGGCGCCGGTGAGGATGAAGCGGTTGATACGGGAGACTGACATCTACATTACTCGGCTTTTGGAGCGACTGACGAACTGAGTTTGGCGACGGCGACGGAGGCGGCTTGTCCGGTGCTGCCGAGCGAAGAGGTGGTATCGGCGGCGGCAGGCGCAGGGCGGGAAGCGGCGACCGTGATCGAGACCTGGCCGCGGCCGGTGACGGTGCCGGACACCGTGCGCTTGGATTGCAAATTCATGACGTTGACGACGTCGCCTTCGGTGCCGTTCTCGAGCGCCTTGCCGCGCACGGTGAGGTAAAGGCCCGGGCTATCGTAGATCAGCGTGACGTTCTGGTCGCGCTGCACCAGATCCGGCTTGGCGAGATCGGCAACCCGGACGGCCTGGCCGGCGCGCAACTGTCGGCGCGCCTGCATGCCGACCGCGCGGTCGCGCGTCGCGGCATCTGCGCCGACTTCGGCCTTGGGGCGGCGCTCGATCACGACGTCGGAAGATTTCAGAACTTCGTTGCGCTCGATTGCGCGCGCCAGCACCGCGGCCTCGACGGTCTCGATCGCCGTGCCGGTGAAGCGCAGCTTGATCGGCGCCGTGCCATTGTCGTTGGATATTTCGAAGGTGACGTCGAAGCGGCCGTTGCGCGCATCGAAGCGCACGATGGCGGCCTGCATGCCGCCGGTGTTGGAAGCATCGAGCCTGACATCGCCGGGGTCGCGGTCGAAGGTGAGATTGAGATTGGCGGCCTCGCCGAGGCCGTTCTTGCGCTCCAGCGCGCGCGCGACCTGCTGCTCGATGTCCTTGCCCTCGAGCGTGCGGGCCAGCCGCGTCACCGAAATTTCCTTCAGGTCCCGTGTGTCGACGCCGATCACGTGATGCGACCGCAGCGCATTGAGCACTTGCGCGACCGGCAGCGAGCCGGTGGTGCCCAGATCCGGCGCGCGGTAGATCGCGATCTGCGCAGCGCTGCCGGCGTTGTCGATGACATCGCCGATCCGCACCAAATCGCCCGTGACAACAACGCTGGCGCGCAGCGCGGGGGCGGCGATGATGTCGCCACGGGTCTGCGCGACCGCCGTCGCCGCGGAGGCGGCGATGAGCGCAGTGGCAAGGAGGAGCGCGCGGGCGATCATGACAAATCCTCAGCGGAACATGTTGGAGGTGGACTGCAGCATCTGGTCGGCCGCGCTGATCACCTTGGCGTTCATCTCGTAGGCGCGCTGCGCCGCGATCAGGTCGGAGATTTCGGTGACGACCTCGACATTGGCCTGTTCGAGATTGGACTGCTGCATGTCGCCGAAACCGTCGGTGTTGGCGATGCCGTCCTGCGGCGGGCCGGAGGCCGGCGTGTCCGTGAACAAATTGTCGCCGATCGGATTGAGGCCGGCCTTGTTGATGAAGCGGGTCAGGCCGATCTGGCCGACGGTCGATGGCGTGGTCGAACCCGGCAGCAATACCGACACCTGACCCTGGGCGTTGATGGTGAGGCCCGACGCGCTCTGAGGGATTGTGATGGTCGGCTGCACCGGGTTGCCCTGCGAGGTCACGACGCGGCCCTGCGCATCCATCTGGAACGAGCCGTCGCGGGTATAGGTGTAGGTGCCGTCAGGCATCTGGATCTTGAAGAAGCCTTCGCCGCGGACCGCGATGTCGAGTTCGTTGCCGGTCGGCAGCAGCGTGCCCTGGCTCATCAGGCGCGGCGTGCCGACGGTCTTGACGCCACCGCCGATGTCGACGCCGACGGGGAGGATGGTGCCCTGATCGGACGCCTGCGCGCCGACCCGGCGCACGTGATCGTAGATCAGGTCCTGGAACGCGGCGCGCTGCTTCTTGTAGCCGGTGGTGCGCATGTTCGCGATGTTGTTGGAGATCACCTGAACGTTGAGTTCCTGTGCCGCCATGCCGGTCGAGGCTGTGTAGAGTGCACGCATCGATCAAAACTTTCAGGTTATGCCGGAACTTCGGCGAGTTTCTCGATCGCGGATTTGTGCAGATCGCTCTGCTGCTGCAGCAGGGCCGAGATCTGCGTGTAGGCGCGCGTGATCTCGATCATGCGGCTCATCTCGGTCACCGAATTGACGTTCGATTTCTCGACGTAACCCTGGTTGACCCGCGAGGTGGTGTCTGCCTGGGGGGCGAGGCCCTGGCCGGCGGAGTACAAATTGCCGCCATCCTTGACGAGCTTCTGCGCGTCCGCGAATGAAACGATGCGCAGCTTGCCGCGAACGGAATCGATGCGGTTGGTGCCCTCGAGGACGGTAACATTGCCGTCGGGGGCGATGGTGAACTGCTTGTCGGTCTGCTGGAACACGATCGGGCCGGAGCCTCCCATCACGGGATAGCCGCTCTGGGTGACGAGTTGGCCCTGATTATTGATCTGCAGATTGCCGTCGCGGGTGTAGCGCTCGCCGGCAGGGGTCTGCACGACCAGGAAACCCTTGCCGTCGATCGCGACGTCGAGCGGGTTCTTGGTCATCTCGCTGGCACCGACCGCGAAATCCTTGAAGGTGCCGCGGTCCTGCACGAACGCGACCTGGCGGTCGGGCCGCTGGAAATTGTCTTCATGCGCGGGCGAGCGCAGAAATTGCTCGAACAACGACCGGTCGGCCTTGAAGCCGTTGGTGTTGACGTTGGCGACGTTGTTGGCGACGACATCCATCTGCCGTTCCAGCACCATCTGCCGCGATAGTCCGACGAGAAGCGTATTCTCCATCGGTGGTTCTCCCCTTCATCGATCCGCGTGCTGCTCTCCCAAGCGGGGCTCGCCGATCTCTCGAACCGCCCAAGCTCTCCCAAGCCCGTGGTCCGCCGACTACTCAGCGAAAGCCGTGCCAGTTTGGAAGGTCACAGTTTTTCAAGGGGTTAGGCGTTTTGCCGGGGCGATTACGGACGGCAGAAGGGTCTTGTTGACCATGTTTGCCCGGCAGATTTTTCCTAGTTGAGGGCCAGTGGAAAGGTTCCGTTAACCATTATTACCCTACCGTTGCATTCAAGAGAGCGCGTGTGCGCTGGCGGCTTTTGTATCGCGTCTGGGGTCTCATCCGGCCCGGCTGGTGGCAACCGTGTTCGTTCCCAATTGGATCGGGCGGGGCAATGGCGGACAACGAGGCAGAGGGCGGCGCGGCCGAAGGCGCGGAAGTCGCCCCGGCAAAAAAGGGCAAGCTCAAGCTGATCATTGCCGCAGTCGGGTTCGTCGCCATCCTTGGCGCCGGCGCGGGCTGGTTCTTCCTGATGCGCGGTCACGGCGAGGAGAAGCATGCCGAGGCGCCGCCGCCGAAGCCGCCGTCCTTTGTCGAAGTGCCGGACATGATGGTCAATCTGGTCGGCGCCCCCGGCGAGCGCGTGCAATACCTCAAGGTCAAGGTCGTGCTCGAGGTCAAGGAAGAGAAGCAGCTCGAGGCGATCAAGCCGACGCTGCCGCGCGTCACCGATCTGTTCCAGACCTATCTGCGCGAACTGCGCCCCAGCGACATCAACGGCTCGGCCGGTTTGTTTCGCCTCAAGGAGGAGCTGACCAAGCGCGTCAATATCGCGCTGGCGCCGCAACAGGTGAGTGCGGTGCTGTTCAAGGAAATCCTGGTCCAGTGACAGAGCAGGTCTCATAATCATGGCCAACGATAAAGACCTCGACCAGGACGCAATTGCCGCCCAATGGGAGGCCTCGCTCGATTCCGAGGATCCGGCGGCGGCGGCGGAAGAAGCTGCGGCCAATGAACTCTCGGAGAGCATGGCCCTGCAATGGGCCGCGATGGTCGAGGACGGCAGCCGCGATTTCGGCAACAAGGCCGGCGGCGAGCGGGTCCTGTCGCAGGAAGAGATCGACAATCTGCTCGGCTTCACCGTCGGCGACGTCAATCTCGACGACAATTCCGGCATCCGCGCCATCATCGATTCGGCGATGGTGTCCTACGAGCGTCTGCCGATGCTCGAAATCGTGTTCGACCGCCTGGTGCGGCTGATGACCACGAGCCTGCGCAACTTCACCTCCGACAACGTCGAAGTCTCGCTCGACCGCATCACCTCGGTGCGGTTCGGCGATTACATGAATTCGATACCGCTCCCCGCAGTGCTCAGCGTGTTCAAGGCCGAGGAGTGGGAAAACTTCGGCCTCGCGACCGTCGATTCAAGCCTGATCTATTCGATCATCGACGTGCTGCTCGGCGGCCGCCGCGGCCAGACTTCATTGCGCATCGAAGGCCGCCCCTACACCACGATCGAAACCAATCTGGTCAAACGGCTGGTCGAGGTCGTGCTGTCCGATGCCGAGCAGGCGTTCCGGCCGCTGTCGCCGGTGACCTTCTCGATCGACCGGCTGGAAACCAATCCGCGCTTCGCCGCGATCAGCCGGCCTGCCAACGCCGCGATCCTGGTGCGGCTGCGCATCGACATGGAAGACCGCGGCGGCAATATCGAGCTGCTGCTGCCCTATGCGACCATCGAGCCGATCCGGCCGGTGCTGTTGCAGATGTTCATGGGCGAAAAGTTCGGCCGCGACCCGATCTGGGAAGGCCATTTCGCAACGGAAGTGGCGCAAGCCGAGATCGCCGTCGACGCCGTGCTGTATGAAGCCAACGTGCCGCTCAAGCAGTTGATGAAGCTGAAGGTCGGCGACACGCTGCCGCTGGAAATGAAAAAGGACGCGCTGGTGTCGGTCCGCTGCGGCAACGTCGTGCTGACCGAAGGCCGCATGGGCCGGGTCGGCGACCGGGTCGCCATCCGCGTCACCAAGCAGCTGCGCAAACCCAATACCACCTTCGCGATGTTCGAGAAGGCCGACGAGCAAACCAAGTTGATGGAGGCACAATGAGTCATTCCCTCGGAATCGTAATCGAGAGTCTGGTGGCGGTGCTGCTGCTGGTGACGATCGGCTACTGCGTACTGCTCAACTCGCGCCTGAAGCGGCTGAAGGCGGACGAGCATTCGCTCAAGGCCACGATCGGCGAACTGATCACCGCCACCGAAATCGCCGAGCGTGCGATCGGCGGCCTCAAGCATACCGTTCGCGACGTCAATGAGCACCTCGGCAGCCAGCTGACGGCGGCCTCGCAAATGTCGACGCAGCTGAAGGGCATGCTGGCCGAGGGCGACGGCATCATCCGCCGCCTCTCCAAGATCGCCATTGCGGCGCGGCCGCTGACGTCGGAGCCGGAACCTGCCGCTCCCAAGGTCACGACCGCGAGAGCCGTCGCTGCCGCTGCAGAAGCATTCTCGGAACGCCGAAGGGCTAGTGGCCTCGCTGCATGAAATCGTTTCGCGACATACGTGTCATTCCGGTGGTGCTGGTCGCCGTCTTCGGCCTTGCTGTGCTGAAGGTGGCCGGCCTCGTCATCGACGGGGGATACGTATTCGACTATCAGCCGCAGCCGACCAAGAAGTCGTGGGCGCAGGACACGTTCAACTTTCCGGGCGGCGGCTCCAAGATCGCCTCCAAGATTGAGTCCGACGACATCACGGGCTCGGTGCCCAAGCCGAAGGAGGAGCCGCCAAAGCCGGCGGCCCCCGCTGCCGCCGATCCGCCGCCGCAGCAAAGCGGCACCGTGATCTTTCCTGAAACCAACCAGCAGTCGGTATCGCCGTCGGAGCGCGCCATTCTCGAGCGGCTGCAGGCGCGGCGGCAGGAACTGGAGCAGCGCGCGCGAGAGATCGAGATCCGCGAGAGCCTTCTGAAATCGGCCGAGAAACGCATCGAGGGGCGGGTCGAGGAGGCGAAGGCCACCGAGGCGCGGATCACGACCGCGACCGGGCAGAAGGCCGAAACCGATGCCGCGCGCTTCAAGGGCATCATCACGATGTATGAGGGCATGAAGCCAAAGGACGCCGCCAAGGTGTTCGACCGGCTCGAGATGTCCGTTCTGTACGAAATCGCCTCCCAGATCGCGCCGCGCAAGATGTCGGACATTCTCGGCCTGATGCAGCCGGAGGCGGCCGAGCGGCTGACCGTGGAACTGGCGCGTCGCGCCGGACCCGACAAATCCGCCTCGACGGCGGAATTGCCGAAAATTGAAGGCAAGATGCTGTCGCAAAAGCCCAATTGACGGGGATATTTAACAATACCTTAAGCCGGCCAATTCAAGATTCAGCCGCGAAGGCGAGGGCGCTTTCGTTGCTGCAATCGTTGAGGCCAAGAGACATCCTGGATGGGGCAAAGGGCTGCCGCTGGAATTGGGTCGCAAGGCTGCGCATTGGCGCGGATGGCCCGGCGCTGCCTTGATGTCACCCTTAACCGATCTCCTGGTCTCCGCTCGCCACTCGCCACCTTGCTGGTGCTCGCCGGCTTGACGGTGGCTTCGCCCGGCCGGGCACAGGACCTCGTCAAAGGCGAAGCGACGTTCACGGCGTCCGGCGGCTACGCGCGGCTGGTGCTGAAGCTTGCCGAGGACGTCGAGTCCGACGTCATCACCGCCGGCTCGATCATCGTGATCCGCTTCAAGCGTCCGGTGGACATTCCCGTCGACAAGCTGAGCGATGCCGTGCCCGATTATGTCGGCTCGGCGCGGCGCGATCCTGATGGTTCGGCGATCCGGCTGTCGCTGGCGCGGCGGGCGACGATCAACACCATGACGGCCGGCGAGCGGATCTTCGTCGACTTCCTGCCCGACAGCTGGACTGGCCCGCCGCCCACGCTGCCGGCCGACGTCATTCGCGAACTGGCCGCGCGGGCCCGCGCCGCCGAACGCGCGCTGCGCGCCCAGTTGGCGGTTGCCGCGGCCAAAAAGAAGCCGCCGGTGCGCGTCCGCGCCTCGGTGCAGCCGACCTTTGTCCGCTTCGTCTTTGAAATGCCCAACGGGGTCAACGTGTCGTCGGTGCTGAACGAGCAGAAGCTGACGCTGCAGTTCAACGGCGTGCTGGCGTTCGATCTGGCCGATGCCAAGGTGGCGGCGCCGCCGAATATCGCCTCGATCACGCAGCGGACCGATGGCGATTCCTCCGCGGTCGATATCGTGTTGATCGGCGAAGTCGACGTGCATTCCTTCCGCGAGGAGAAGAACTACGTCATCGACGTCGCCTTCCAGCAGGCCGACAAGCCGGCGGCGGAACAGGCGCAGGCCCCGGTCGCCGCACCCCCGGCTGTCGTGCATGGCCCGGCGGCGAGGTCGGGGATATCGGCGCAGATCGCCGCTGCCCAAGCGGGCGCCCACAGCAAGCCGCTCAGCGACTCGATCCCGCCGCAGCATCCGCCGCAGCTGCCGCCGGTGACGTCCGAGGCGATCGCCGAGCAGGCCAAAATCGAGATCAGGCCCGGCGAGCCGCAGGAGGCGCCGCCCGCAATTGAAAAAGCACCGCCAGCCGCTGAGACAGCGCCGCGCGCGTCCGAGAAGATGGTGCCAGTCGTCGAGCAGCCCGCGCCTGTAGCGGAGAAGCCGGCGCCGCAGGTTGCCGTGCCCGCACCTGCCGTAGAAAAGTTGCCGGCTGTGCCTCAGAAGGCGGAGCTTGCAGCTGAGAAGATGACCCCGATGGAGATGCCGAAGGCAGCGGCGGCTTCGGAAGCAAAGCCCGCCGCCGCGATCGAGACGCCAAAACCCGCAGCGCCGAAGAAGGCCGCTTCTGCCGTTGAGGCACCGAAGAAAACCGAACCACCGGCGGCTTCCGTCGAGGCGAGGCGGGACAGCGACGGCCTGCGCGTGATGTTTTCCTTTGTCGCGCCGACGCCGGCGGCCATGTTCCGCCGCGCCGACACGGTGTGGCTGGTGTTCGACCAGACCGGGCCGATCGATGTCGAGCAGATCCGCGCCAAGGGCGGCGCCATCATCGGCGACGTCAGCCGGCTGCCGCTGGAAAAAGGCCAGGCCATCCGCATTCGTCTTAACCGGCCGCAGATGCCGTCGCTTGAAAGCGATGGCCGCGCCAACGGCATGGCCTGGACGCTGACATTTGCCGATCGTGTGCAGGCGCCACCATTGCCGCTGCAGGTGTTGCGCAACATCACCGATCCGGCGCTGGCCAACGTCACGGTGCCGCTGGCGAACCCCGGCCTCATGCATCGGCTGGTCGACCCCGACGCCGGCGACACGCTGCTGGTGGTCACCGCGCCGCCGCCGACGCGCGGCTTCATCAAGCGGCAGGACTTCGTCGAGCTGTCGCTGCTGGAATCCGTCCACGGCGTCGTGGTTCATCCCAATTCCGACGACATCACCGCCGAGGTCGGATCCGACAAGGTGATGCTCGGCCGGCCGGGCGGGCTGACGCTGTCGTCGGCCGACGTCTCTGCCGAACGCGCCACCGCGGCGGTGCGGCCGTTGTTTGACGCCAAGGAATGGCGCAAGAACCGCGAGGAGAATTTTCTGGGCCGGCTCGATGCGCTGATCAAGGCGGTGGCCGCGGCCGGCGATGACGGGCTGGCGCAGGCCCGGCTCGACCTTGCCAATTTCTACATGGCGCGGGGGATGTTTCAGGAAGCGAGGGGAGTAACCAATCTCATCCTCTCCGAATCCAAGGCTGGAAGCGAAGACGCTGCCGTCGTCATGGTCAATGCGGTTGCCAGCATCCTGATCGGCCATCCCGAGCGGGGGCTGAAGGGCCTGGCCAGTCCGGTGATCGGCAACGGCTATGATTCCCAATTGTGGAAGGCGCTCGCCTTTGCACGCCAGGGTAAATGGGCTGACGCCCGCGAGAAGTTCAAGAACGCCGAATTTTCCATCGCCGCCTTGCCGCCCGAGATGCAGCGTATCTTGACCGTGGATGCGATGCGCGCGGCGCTTGAAGTGAAGGATTACGCCGGGGCCTCGCGCCGCCGCAGCGAGCTTGAGGTTGTCGGCGTACCCAAGGAAATGAAGCCGGAAATCGCGGTGTTGCGCGGACGGCTGGCCGAGGCGCTCGGCCACGACAAGGACGCGCTCGACGCTTACCGGTTCGCCGCCAATTCGTCCGATCGGCCTGCTGCTGCCGAAGCCAAGTTGCTGGAGGTCTTGCTCCGCCAGCGGCGCGGCCAGCTCGGGCAAGCCGAGGTGCTGGGTGAACTGGAGACGCTGTCGGCGATCTGGCGTGGCGACGCGATCGAGTTGAAGACCCTTGCGGTGTTGTCGCAGCTCTACGCCGATGCGGGCCGCTACGAGGAATCGCTCGCGGCAGCCAAGACCGCGACCCGGCTGCAGCCGAATTCCGAGCTGGCGCGGCAGGGCCAGGACGCCGCGTCCGCGCTGTTTGCGCAGCTCTTTCTCGGCCCCAAGGGCGAGGACATGAAGCCGATCGATGCGCTCGGCATGTTCTACGAATATCGCGAACTGACGCCGATCGGACGCCGCGGCGACGAGATGATCCGCCGCCTGGCGGACCGCCTGGTGGCGGTCGACCTGCTCGATCAGGCCGCCGAGCTGCTGCAGTATCAGATCGACAAACGGCTGGAGGGCGCCGCGCGCGCGCAGGTGGCGGCGCGCCTTGCCATGGTCTACCTGACCAACCGCAAGCCGGATCGCGCGGTCGCGGCGCTGCGCACCACGCGCATTGCCGATCTCTCGGGTGAGTTGCGCCAGCAGCGCCTGTTGCTGGAGGCGCGGGCGCAAAGCGACGTCGGACGCCATGATCTTGCGCTCGACATCATCTCCAACATCACCGGACGCGAGGCGATCCGCCTGCGTTCCGACATCTACTGGGCGTCACGGCAGTGGCGCGAGGCCTCCGAACAGATCGAACTGTACTATGCCGATCGCTGGCGCGACTTCAAACCGCTGAACGCGGTGGAGAAGGGCGATGTGATCCGCACCGTCGTCGGCTATGCGCTCGCCGAGGACGCCATCGGACTGTCGCGCTTCCGCGAGAAATATGCGCCGCTGATGCTGGGCGATACCGACCGGATGGCGTTTGATCTCGCCAGCAAGCCGGCCGCTGCCTCAAGCACTGAATTTGCCGCGATCGCCAAGATGGCGGCAGGCGTCGACACGCTCGATGGCTTTATCCGGGAAATGAAGGTCCGCTTCCCCGACGCCACCGCGCGCGCGCCGATTTCGCCCGAAATGGCCAGGGGCGAGCCGGTCCACACCGGGGCGTTGCCCGCGATATCAGGACACAAAAGCGCCGAAGCGGCAAAATAGTAGGTCAAGCAACCCCCGGCGGGGTTTGCGCTTCAGTGTTTCGTCGGTTAAGCGAAATCCACACATCAAGCCGTATGGAAGTTTGTCGTTCGATGCCGCTGACCCGGGGCCGAATTGTAGGACACGACAACGAACGATTGGCGTTCAAGTTCACCATGCAGAATGGGGACGAGCCGATCGAATGCCAGATCAGTGACGCCGCCATGGACGAGCTCGCTGGTGTCAAGGGAACCGAGAGCCTGGCAAGACAGGCGCAGTTTTTGGCGCTGCGAGATGCCGTCGAACGCATCGCCTCCGACATGTTCGACGCGGCGCCGGCCGTGAAGGGCTATGTCGTCAGGATATTCACCAAGCACATCCCGAAATAGCGCCCCGGCGCGGCAAGGTATCGCGCCGTGCTCTCGTCCCCTCGACAGACGGCTTCCGAACCGGCAACCTGCGCACAACATCAAAGACGCCACCGGGGGAACTATCGCCATGAGCAAGCCTGCCAAGACCGAAGCCGAACTCATTGCGATGGCAAGGGCCGAGTTGAAGGTCCATGCCGATTGCCCCGATGGAATGGTGATCTCGGTGCTCCGCGACGGCGACTCCTGGGAGTTTCGCGTCAGTGCCGAACAGGCGACGATCGACAAGCCGGGCTATCCCGAATGCGTCGCAATGGTGGTGCAGATCGGCGACCACCTCTGCAAGCAGTATGATGTCAAGGAGTGAGTAGACCGCGAGGCGTTGCGCGCTTTTTCTATTTCGCAGGATTGCGCACAGCGTAGGCGGTACGAAGTCCGGGGACAAAACCGCAAGCCTCGTAGAAGCGGTGCACGCGCGGATCGGCCCGGCCGCTTTGCATCAATACCTGATAGCAATCCTGCTCCCACGCCTCGGCCAGCGCCGCCGAGACAACCGCGCGGCCGTGGCCGCGTCCCTGGAAGTCGGGATGGGTTGCGACATTCTCGAGAATGCCGAACTGACGACCGCCGCGCAGCAGGTTGGGCGTGGTGATGAGCGTGCAGGTTGAAACGATTCTACTGCTGTCGTCCGATACAAAGATCATTAGTCCTTCGCGGGCGAGGATCTGCGCCCAAATTATTCTAGCTCGTTCCGGTTCCGCACTCCGGCTGACGTCGCAATCGGCAAACAGTGCCAGCAAGGCGCCGAGATCGCTGGCATTTACCAGTCGCGCACTTGTCATCCGTGAGCTCCTTGTTTGAAACCGTTTTCATCACAAATCGTAGCTTCCCAAGCAGCCAAATAGCGCGAGAGACGGACTAATTTTTATGCATCCCAGGAATACACACCGACCGCTGGTTCCGGTCGCGATCGCTGTCGTGGTCGCGGTCATCGGCACCGCGCTTTTCGCGGTGGAATTGCGGACCAAAGACGTGGTCGCGGACAACGGCATCAGCATGATCACGACGGCTGTCGTCGAGAAGGCCGGTGCGACGGCTTATCCGACCGCCCGTGATATCGGCGCGGATCAGATCAGCTACGTCCCGTAACTCTGCACCAGGCTTCCCGCCACCAGCGACCAGCCGTCGACCAGCACGAAGAAGATCAGTTTGAACGGGAGTGACACCACGACCGGCGGCAGCATCATCATGCCCATCGACATCAGAACCGACGCCACCACGAGATCGATGATCAGGAAGGGCAGGAACAACAGGAAGCCGATCTCGAAGGCGCGCTTCAGCTCGGAAATCATGAAGGCCGGCACCAGAATCCGCAGCGACATCTCTTCCGGCGTCGCCGGCGGCGGCTCGCGCGACATGTCCAGGAACAGCTTGAGGTCCTTCTCGCGGACGTTCTTCAGCATGAAGCCGCGCAGCGGCACGGACGCTCGTTGCAGCGCGTCCTCGACGCCGATTTGATTGGCGACCAAAGGCTTGATGCCGTCGTCATAGGATTTTTGCAGCACCGGCCCCATCACGAACGCGGTCAGGAACATTGCGAGCGCAATGATCACGGAGTTCGGCGGCGCGGTCGCGGTGCCCAAAGCGGTGCGCAGCAGCGACAGCACCACCACGATCCGGGTGAACGACGTCATCATGATCAGGATCGACGGCGCGATCGAGAGGATCGTCAGCAGCGCGATCAGCTGGATCGCGCGCTCGGTGACGCCGCCACCGCCCTGGCCGAGATTGATGCTGATGTCCTGCGCCAGCACCGGATCGGCGAGCGATCCGGCGGCTATCAGTGGGACAAAAAATAAAACTCTACGCGGGGCTTTCGCCGATCTCACGAAGGAGACTTCGGGCGGCCCAGCAATGAGGCCATCTCGTCTTCGAGGTTCTCAAACCCGCTCTTCTGCGGCGCGGGCGCGGGGGGCGGGGCGGGCGTCTCGCTGCGCGCAGGGCGGGCAGGCGGCGGCTCGGGCGCGACCGGCGGTGCGATCGGGGCATCGGCGGGCCGGCGCAAGGCAGCTTCGAGCCGCTGCGCCATCTCGGCGAGATTCTGGTCGGCGGACTGCGGCGGAGGCGCAGGCGGCGGGGGTGGCGGCGGTGCTGCCGCGCGCTCGGGCGCACGGACCGGCGGCGGCGCCTTCGGCGGCTCCATCTGGCGCTGCGGCCGCGGCATCATGGGTTCGGTGCGGGCCGGGCGCTGCGGGACCGGATCGGGACGCGGTTCCGGCCGACCGCCCATCGGCTCCGGCGAAAAGCTTGCCAGCGGGTCGGTGCGGCGCTCGGCCATAGCCGGGCGGCGGAGTTCGTCGGCGAAAGCGGGACGTGCCGGGCGCGGCGGCGGCTCGGGCATCTGCGGTTCGGCGTGATCGAACGGGTCGCGCGCGCTCTCGTCGTTCCAGCCGGCATCCGGCAGCGGGGCGATACGTGGCGGCTGCTCGCCGGTTACCGCAGGCCGCGGCGCCATCTGGTCACGGCCCGGCATCGCGCGGACGATATTGGGTTCCACCACGATGTCGCTGGGGCCGCCGATCATCAGGAGATGTTCGACGTTGTCGCGCCGGACCAGCACGAGGCGGCGGCGGCCGTCCACGGCGGCGGCGTCGATCACGGCCAGCCGCGGCATCCGCCCGCGATTGGTGTTGGCGCCGAGGCGGTTGGTGGCGAAGCGGCGCACCAGCCATGCGGCGACGCCGATCAGCGCCAGCACGGCGACGAATGCGAAGATGAAATATGCTGTCTGCATTCTCTAGTCCCCGGCCTCAGGCCGTTCTCACATGCTTGCTTCGAGGTGCGCGGATCTGATCTTCCAAGTTGAACATGATTCTTCCGGATTCATCTTCCGAAACGATATTCATGTTCCGAAGCGATCCGTCGACCGGCGAATCACGCCCGAGATCAGCCCTAATTCCTTAATTCCCCACGGCAAACGCTGCCGCCCATTAATTAATAGACCAAGAATCGCTTGATCCAAAACGACTTCTGAGCGCCCCCGGCCGCGTCGGCCGCGGCTGGTTAACGCAGATTTCGTGGCGAAAATGCGCTCTTTTGGGCGTCGGCCCCCGTGCAAGCGCGTTGTCCACGGCCTGATACTGCGGATTTTAACCAGCCGTTAACCATACACCGGGCAAATTCTGCCTACCTCGCGGCGCCTGCCAGAGGTTAACGAGGACCCGCTCGCGATGGCCATCAACGATCTTCCGGACCTGTCGGCGCTGCGCACCAAGATGCAGTGGCATCAGGAGCGCCAGCGGGTGCTCGCCGAGAACATCTCCAACGCCAACACCCCGAATTTCAAGCCGCGCGATCTGGTCGAACCGAAATTCGACCACAAGGGTTCCGCCGCCACCGTCGGCGGAACGTTCGGATCGATGGCGATGCTGCGCACCAGCGCGAGCCATATCGGCGCGTCCGGCGGCGGGCAGACCTTCGACGGCGATGGCGGCAAGAGCGGGTTCCTGACCCGACCCGCCGGCAACGCCGTCAATCTGGAAGATCAGATGATGCGGGTCTCCGCCAACCAGATGGACTATGCGGCGGCCACCTCGCTCTACAGCCGCAGCCTCGGACTTCTCAAAACCGCCATCGGAAAGCGCTGACGCGCCGCATTTAGGGGAGCCGGATCATGGCAAATGAAGGTGGAAGCGACTTCGCCCGCTCGATGAGCATCGCGACCTCGGGCCTGCGCGCGCAGGCCGGGCGGATGCGGGTGATCTCGGAAAACATCGCGAACGTGGATTCCACCGCGCCGACGTCCGCCGGCGATCCCTATCGCCGCAAGGTGCCAACCTTCTCCTCGGCGCTCGACCGTACGATCGATGCGAAAGTGGTGACGCTCGGCAAGGTGCGCGCCGACCAGTCGGCGTTCCGCATCAAGCACGAGCCGAGCAACCCGGCGGCGGACGCCGCCGGCAACGTCAAATATCCCAACGTCAACCCGCTGGTCGAAATGACCGACATGCGCGAAGCCCAGCGGTCCTATGAAGCCAACCTCAACATCATCAGCGCCACGCGCCGGATGATCCAACGCACGCTCGACATCCTCAAGGCCTGAAACAGGAATCCTAAACCATGGCTTCACCGACAGTAGCAGCAAACGCCTACGCCGCGCTCTCGCGCATCATGGAGACCGGCGGCGCCGAGAAGGGCGGCCAGAAATCGGGCGGCCCATCCTTCGGCGCGCTGCTCAAGGATGCCGTCGGCAGCGTGATGGAAGCCGGCAAGAAATCGGACGCCCAGACCATCGCGATGACTTCCGGCAAGGCCAACGTCATGGACGTGGTGACGGCGGTGGCCGAGACCGACGTCGCGGTCTCGACGCTGGTGTCGGTGCGCGACCGGGTGATCCAGTCTTACGAAGACATCATGAAGATGCCGATCTGATAGAGGCGAATAGCGAATGGCGAATAGGGCTGAAATCCATTCGCTATTCGCCACTCGCCATTCGCCCGCCTCGAAATGGCGGAAATAAACCGAGAGAATCAAAATGACCGGTGCTGAAACCCTCGACGTGGCGCGTGATGCGATCTGGACCATCGTGGTGGTGTCGTCGCCCTTGATGGTGGTCGGCCTCGTGGTCGGCGTCGTGGTGTCGCTGTTCCAGGCGCTGACGCAGATCCAGGAACAGACGCTGATCTTCGTGCCGAAGATCATCGCGATCTTCGTGACGTTATTGCTGGCGCTGCCGTTCATGGCGGATTCGATGCAAGGCTACATGATGCGGATATCGTCGCGAATCATAGGCGGATGATGCACTGTGCGTAGACCATGCGCATCGATGTCTCCATGCTGCCGGCCCTGGCCGCCACTTTCATGCTGGTGTTCGCCCGCGTGGGGGCGATGGTGATGCTGTTGCCGGGATTCGGCGAGAGCAACATCCCGGTCCGGATCAAGCTCGCGATCGCGCTGTTGCTGACGCTGATCATCCTGCCGCTGCACCGCGCCGCCTATCAGGTCGATTTGACTTCGATGAGTGCGATGGGCGTTCTGATGGTGCACGAGATCGTCATCGGCGTGGTGCTCGGCGCCACCGCGCGGGTGACGCTGTCGGCGCTGGCGGTCGCAGGCTCAGTGATCGCCCAGCAGCTCGGCCTCGGCTTCGTCACTGCCGTCGATCCGACCCAGGGCCAGCAGGGCCTTCTGATCGGCAACTTCCTCACCATCCTCGGCATGACGCTGTTGTTCGCCACCGACAGCCATCATCTGGTGATCGCGGCGCTCAACGAGAGCTACCGGATCTTCTCGCCGGGCGAGACGATGCCGACCGGCGATGTCGCGGCGCTTGCGACCCGCGCTTTCACTGCCGCCTTCAAGATCGGCCTGCAATTGTCGGCGCCGTTTTTGGTGTTCGGCATCGTCTTCAACATGGGGCTCGGGATTCTGGCGCGGCTGATGCCGGCGATGCAGGTCTATTTCGTCGGCGTGCCGCTCTCGATCCTGATCGGCTTCCTGATCTTCGCCGCCGTCCTCACGGCGATGATGGGGACCTATCTGAACTACTTCACCGGCGTCATGCACGAGCTCACACCGCTTAGATAGAGCATGATCCGGAAAAGTGGGAACCCTTTTTCCGAAGAGATCATGCTCAAATAAAAAAGCCAAGGCGCCGCGATGGCCGACGATAGCGACGATAAAACAGAAGACCCTACGCAAAAGCGTCTCGACGACGCGCATGCGAAGGGCGACGTTGCCAAGAGCCAGGAGGTCAACACCTGGTTCGTGATCGCGGGCGCGACGCTTGTGCTGTCGACTTTCTCGGGCTCGATCGGCGGCGGCATCCTGATGCCGCTGCGCAATTTGATCGCCAATGCCGGCACGCTGCGCGCCGACGGCTCGGCGTTGCTGCAACTCGGCAATACGCTCGGCATTGCCGTGCTGGCGGCGATCGGTGTGCCGCTGCTGATGCTGATGATATCGGCCATCGCCGGCAACATGATCCAGCACCGGCTGGTGTGGTCGTCGGAATCGCTCACGCCCAAATTCAGCAAGGTGTCGCCCGGCGCCGGCTTCAAGCGCATCTTCGGCAAGCAGGCGCTGGCGAACTTCCTCAAGGGCGTGTTCAAGCTGGTCGCGCTCGGCGCCGTCATGATGGCGGTGCTGTGGCCGGAGCGCCACCGGCTGGAGTCGTTCCTGGCCTTCGACCCGACGGCGATCATGGGCGTCACCACCAGTCTGACGCTGCATCTGATGGGCGCGGTGGTGGCGATGCTGGCCGCCGTGGCGATCGCGGATTACTTCTTCCAGTACCGGCAGTGGTTCGAGCGGCAGAAGATGTCGCTGCAGGAGATCAAGGACGAGTTCAAACAGTCCGAAGGCGACCCCCACATCAAGGCCAAGATCCGGCAGTTGCGCCAGGCCAACATGAAGAAGCGGATGATGACCGATGTGCCCAAGGCCAGCGTCATCATCACCAACCCGACCCACTATTCGGTGGCGCTGTCCTACGACCGCGGCATGTCGGCGCCGGTCTGCGTCGCCAAGGGCGTCGACAATATCGCGTTCAAGATCAGGGAGATCGCCAAGAAACACGACATTCCGATCGTGGAGAACGTGCCGCTGGCGCGCGCGCTCTATGCGACCGTCGATGTCGACGAGGAGATCCCGGTCGAGCACTATCATGCGGTTGCCGAAATCATCGGCTTCGTCATGGGGTTGAAGCGCGACGCTGCCGGCCGGCGCAACTGACGGGGGTCGGAACTTGCCTTGAAATGCGTTGGATAAGGCCTTGGACGATAATTTTTTACGTGTTTTCTTCACTCGAACCGGTGCCCATTTCGCTTGAAACCGCTATTGATGCCAATTAGCCGCCTGATGGACTTGCGCTTGCCGGTCCGATTCAGGCACTCAAGGGCGCGCAGATCAGCGCGCCATCCCATGCCGACGGGCTTGCGTCCCCTGATATGACCGCCGAAACCGACAGCCATCCGTCCCCCGAGCCCTTCGCGGCCCATGAGCCGGCGCGGCGTAGCGGCAGCATCGTGCTGGTGCTGCTGGTCGCCGCCGGCATCGTCGCGATCGCGGTCGTGCTGATGACCATCGGCCGCGCCCAGGCCCAGCCCTATATCCTCGGCGTGCTGGCGCTGCTGGCCATGGTCGGCCTGTTCAATCTGTTCGCCTTTGCCGCTGGAATCATCCGCTTCACCGACCGCTCTACCGACGATCCGGTGATGGGACGGATCGCCGACCATGCCCATGACGGGCTCGCGGTCACCGATTCGCGCGGCCACGTCGTCTATTCCAACGCCGCCTATCTGGCGCTGACGGGGGCCGCGACCGCCCAGGAGGTGCGCCCGATCGAGCGCGTCTTCATCGGCAATCCTGATGTCTCGGAGGCGGTGTTCCGCCTGCTCAAGGCGGCGCGCGAAGGCAAGCGGCAGCAGGAGGAAGTCCGGATCGCAGGGACCGACGGCGCCCATGGCCGCTGGCTGCGGATGCGGGTCCGCCCCCTCGGCGCCAGCAAGCGCGAGGCGAAATACTCGGTGTGGTCGATCGCCGACATCACGCGGGATCGCGAACGCCAGGAGGACGTCTTCAAGGAATTGCAGCACGCGATCGAATATCTCGATCACGCGCCTTGCGGCTTCTTCTCGGTCAGTCCTTCGGGCGAGGTCGTCTATGTCAACGCGACGCTGGCGGGCTGGCTCGATCACGACCTTGCCGAAATCGGATCGGGCGGCCTGAAGCTGACCGATATCGTATCGGGTGACGGCGCGTCGCTGCTGACCTCGATCGTGGCGGTGCCGGGCGAAGTCAAAACCGAAGTGCTCGACATCGATCTGCGCATGCGCAGCGGCAGGACCATGCCGGTGCGGCTCTATCACAAGCTGGCGTTCGGCGCCGACGGCGTGCCCGGCGCGTCGCGGACGCTGGTGATCAGCCGCGCGCGCGACGAGCATTCCGACCCCGAGCGCGCCGCCGAAGTGCGCTTCATGCGGTTCTTCGACCATACGCCGATGGCGATCGCGACCGTTGACCGCGCCGGCGCGGTGGTGCGCGCCAATGCCCGCTTCGCCAAGCTGGCGCAAAGCCTGAGCGCGGACGGTGCCGCCAACAAATCGATCTTCCGCAGCGTGAACGCCCGCGACCGCAGCCTGCTGATCGCGGCGATCAACCAGGCCGCCGAAGGGCAGGGCGACATCGCGCCGGTGGAAGCCATGCTCGACGGTGCCAAGGAGCGCTGGGCGCAATATTTCGTCACCGCGGTCGAGGAGGACGAGCGCGAAACCGAAGCCGCCATCGTCTACATGCTGGAAACCACCGAGCGGCGCACGCTCGAGAACCAGATCAACCAGTCGCAGAAGATGGACATGGTCGGCCAGCTTGCCGGCGGCATCGCGCACGATTTCAACAACGTGCTCTCGGCCATCATGATGGCCAACGACTTCCTGCTGAACGCGCACAAGCCGACCGACCCGTCGTTCCAGGACATCATGCAGATCAAGCAGAACGCTACCCGCGCGGCGACGCTGGTGAGGCAGCTGCTCGCGTTCTCGCGCCGCCAGACCCTGCGCCCGCAGGTGCTCGATCTCGGCGACGCATTGAGCGACCTCACCATGCTGCTGCGCCGCCTGATCGGCGAGAAGGTCAAGCTCGACCTCGTGCATGGCCGTGATCTCTGGCCGGTGAAGGTCGACGTCTCGCAATTCGAACAGGTGATCGTCAATCTCGCCGTCAACGCCCGCGACGCGATGGCCGATGGCGGC
This sequence comes from Bradyrhizobium sp. AUGA SZCCT0160, assembly GCF_018130105.1. NCBI lineage: Bacteria > Pseudomonadati > Pseudomonadota > Alphaproteobacteria > Hyphomicrobiales > Nitrobacteraceae > Bradyrhizobium > Bradyrhizobium sp. AUGA SZCCT0160. The sequence continues at coordinate 111,133 of NZ_JAFCMD010000020.1, read as the reverse complement.
AAACTGACGGTCAAGACCAGCAACGTCACGACGGATGAAGCCGCGCTGTTGTCCTATAAGGGCATGCCGGCTGCGGACTACGTGCGGATCGACGTCGCCGATACCGGCACCGGCATCCCCGCCGAGATCGTCGACAAGATCTTCGAGCCGTTCTTCTCCACCAAGGAGGTCGGCAAGGGCACCGGCCTCGGGCTGTCGACCGTCTACGGCATCGTCAAGCAGACCGGCGGCTTTGTTTACGTGGATTCGAAAGCGGGGGAGGGCACCACGTTCCGCATCTTCCTGCCGCGGCACCGTCCGGAACTGGAAGCCGCACCCGAACCGCAGGTCACCAATGGCGCCGCCAAGGAAGCCGCCGCCGAGCCGCCGAAGCCGCAGGCCGATCTCACCGGGCAGGGCACCATCCTGCTGGTGGAAGACGAGGACGGCCTGCGCTCGCTCAACGCGCGCGGTCTTCGTTCGCGCGGCTACAGCGTGATCGAGGCCGCCAACGGCATCGAGGCGATGGAAGCGCTGGAGGAGAAGAACGGCGCCGTCGATCTCGTCGTCTCCGACGTGGTGATGCCGGAAATGGACGGCCCAACGCTGCTCAAGGAAATGCGGCAGCGCAATCCCAACCTCAAGATCATCTTCGTCTCCGGCTATGCCGAAGAGGCGTTCGACAAGAGCCTGCCGGAAAACGAGCAGTTCGCCTTCCTCGCCAAGCCGTTTGCGCTCAGTGCACTGGTCGCGAAGGTGAAGGAGACGATGACGGCGTCGTGAGGCCGTCTTCGGTCTTCGGTCCGGATTTCAGGATTTGTTGCGAGGCCGGAACGGCCGCGTCCCCACCGTTTGGGCCGGAAAACCCGCGCCACCATACATTTGCCGTTCTGAACGGGGTTAAGGTGTCCGCTTACGGCACCGACGCTGCTCATGAAGGCAAGTTGCATGACCGATCCTGCCACGGTTCCCGAGGCGGCTGACGCCGCGGAAACAGCGTATTTTCTGCGCCGTTTCGCCGACATGATGTCCAACGGGCAAAACGCCGAAAATCTGCTGCGTGCGGCCGATCTGATCGACGGCCTGATGGCGCGCGTTACCGGCGCCTTCGATGAGGAACAGCTGTGGCGCTACAAGTACGAAACCGTGAGCCACCAGAATGACGAGCTGGAAACCGAATGCGAAAGCCTTCGGCATGACGTCGAGAGGCACGTAAAGCTTTCCAGTTTCATCATCACCGAGCGCGATACGCTCAAGACGACGCTGCAGGGGCGGGAGGCCGAGCTGCTCGAACTCGGCGACACGCTGAAGCGAGCGCAGGAAACCTTGAAGGGTGCACAGGACGAGGCCGCGACGAAATCGCAGGCGCATGAATCCGCCCTGGCCGAGCTTGGTACGAGCTTCGATCAGGAGCGTGTCGCGCTGAAGGCAAGCCTGGAAGCGAGCATCAAGCAAATCGAGCAGCAGCGCAGCGAGCATCTGCGCGAGCGCGACGAGCTCTCGGCAAAGCTGTCGCAGAGCGAGGCCGTCATGGCCGAGTTCAGGCTTGCGTTTGATCGTGAGCGTGACGATTGGCAATCCAGGCTGCGATCACGCGAGGACGAACTTGCGACGATCCGCGTCGCGACCGCCAACGAACACGAGGAGCTGCAGCAAAGGATCGAGGCGCTCGAGGCCAAGCGGGAGGAGCTTCGGTCAGCCTTTGACCGGATCAGCCAGCTCGGCGTGGCCGCCACCGACCCGCGCGCGGAAGCCCAAGTCGGCTCGCCTCCGGTTCAATCGCAAGAGCGGGATTCAGCGCCCCGGGATTCTGCGCCCGGGGAAAACAGTGCGGTCGTGCCGAAAGAGACCCTGCGCCAGGCGCGGGCGCAGTTCGAATTTCTGGCCAGGGAATGTGTTCGCCGCGGCGATGTCGCGACCCAGGCCATGTGCGAGCTCGGGGCCCACACCATGGATCAGGCCCTCGTGGCCGTCGAAACATCGCATCCATCGCCGGTCGGTGAGGTGGCGTTAAGCATCCTCGGGCCGATCCTTGGACCGGCCCTTGGACCGACCGCCGCCGATCCTCATCCGACTCGCCAGGTCAGCGCGGAAAACTTCTGAATTCCAGGGTTCAAACCCACAACCGGCCTAATCGTCACATCCCCGCGACTGAGGGCCGCAGCGCTTGTTCCCGTTTACGGCTTCACTTTTAAGCAGCTCTGCCCATCTTAGGGGCTGCTTCCCCATGCCGGGGAATTGAGGAAACAGATATGAATTTCACGCAACGCACGCGCGGAATTGTTCGGGCCTTCGCCATCGTCCTGTCGCTGGCGGTTCCCGCCGCGATGGCCATCACGGCGGCTGACGCCCGGGTGGGCGGCGGCAACAGCTCCGGTTCGCGGGGGTCGAAGACCTATTCGGCTCCGCCCAGCACCACCACGGCGCCCAATGCGGCGCAGCCCATGAACCGTACCTTCAGCCAGCCGGGCGCACCGGCGGCCGCTGGAGCCGCCGCAGGGGCAGCCAAGGGCGGCTTCTTCAGCCGGCCCGGTATGGGCATGATGATGGGCGGTCTCGCCGCAGGCTTCCTCGGCGCCGGCTTGTTCGGCATGCTGTCCGGTGGCGGGCTGCTCGGCGGCCTCGGCGGGATTGCGTCGATCATCGGCCTGATCCTGCAGATCGGCCTGATCCTGATCGTGGTCAAGCTGGCAATGTCGTGGTGGCAGCGCCGCCATACCCCGGCGACCGCCTATGCCAATTCCGCTGCCGGACCGGCCGCGGGTTCAGCCCCGCCGCAGACCGGCTTCGGCTCAGGAATGGGCTTTGGTCTGGGATCGAGCGCCCCCGCGCCGCTTGAGATCGGGCCTTCCGACTACGAGGCGTTCGAACGGCTGCTTGGCGAAGTCCAGGCCGCATGGTCGAACGAGGACGTCGCGAAGCTGCATACGCTGGCAACGCCCGAGATGGTGTCGTACTTCACCAAGGACCTCGAGCAGAACAAGGCCAACAACGACCTTAACAAGGTGTCCGACGTCAAGCTGCTGCAGGGCGACCTCGCAGAAGCCTGGCGCGAAGGCCAAACCGACTACGCGAGCGTCGCGATGCGCTTCTCGCTGGTCGACAAGACCCTGGAGCGCGGCACCAATCGTCTGGTCTCGGGCAGCGAAACCCCGATCGAGGCGACGGAAGTCTGGACCTTCGCCCGGCAAGCCGGCGGACATTGGGAACTCTCGGCGATCCAGCAGACCAACTGATCTTCTGCTGAACGCTAAAAGATTGAAGGCGCCGCGGTTGATTCCGCGGCGCCTTTTGCTTTGCCGGTATGGATCCGGAATAATGATTGTCGCGGCGGGGAATCCTGGGATTCCCCGATGCGCAATGCGCATCTGAGATACGGTGCTTGTGCACCATTCCGGAATGACGGAACGAGTCCATGAAGATCATCGACGCGCAGGTTCACATCTGGTCGCAAACTGTGACGCCGACGTCCGGCTTGCATCGCAAAGTCGAAAAATTCACGGCCGAGGAAGTCTTGGCCGAGATGGACGAGGCAGGGGTGGACGCCGCGCTCATCCATCCGCCGGCCGGCTGGGATCCCGATTCCAACGCGCTGGCGATCGAGGCGGCCCGGACTTATCCAGACCGCTTTGCCATCATGGGCAATTTTCCGCTGGAAGATCCTGACAACCGCAAGCTGATCCACGGCTGGCGCGCGCAGCCCGGCATGATGGGCCTGCGCTGGCCGCTGCTGCTGGAAGCGCACCAGAAATGGCTCTACGACGGCTCGCTCGACTGGCTGTGGCCCGCGGCCGAGCAGGAGGGGCTGCCGCTGGCAATGATGGGCGGACTGTTCCTGCCGAAGTTTCGCGAGATCGCCGAACGCCATCCCGACCTGAAGATGATCCTGGATCATTGCGGCCTGAACCGGCACGGACGGGACGCCGAGGCGTTCGTCCATCTCGATGAACTGGTGGCGCTCGCGCAATTGCCGAACGTCGCGGTCAAGGCGACCGGTGCGCCGCATTATTCGACCGAGCCCTATCCGTTCCGCAACATCCATGACGGGCTGCGCCGCATCTTCGATGCCTATGGGCCGAAGCGGATGTTCTGGGGCACCGACATCACGCGGATGCCGTGCAGCTACCGGCAATGCGTCACGTTCTTCACCGAGGAGCTGCCGTGGTTGAAGGGCGCCGATCTGGACGACGTGATGGGCCGCGCGCTCTGCGCCTGGATCGGCTGGGATTATGCGAGCGTGCGCGGCTGAGACATTGTTCGGTTCGGTGGCCTCATGGTTCGTCCGGCGATGCCCAGCATCGTCCGGAGACGCGCGAAGACGCGCTCCTCACCTTGAGGAGCTGAGATTTCATCCTGAGCTAGTGGACCTCATCCTGAGGAGCCGCGCGCTTGCGCGGCGTCTCGAAGGATGCAAGCCCGGATCGCCTCGTTCAGGAAGCGTTAGCGATGTTCGTCAAGGTAAATATTCTTTTCAAGTTGACGCTTGGTGTTGCTCGGCTAGATCATTCAAACGGACGAAGTTGCGTGCAACTTCACGAATTTTCTTCAAGCCAGCAGGTATTGTCATGTCTCGCGTTATTGCCGCCGCCTTCGCCACCGCGCTCGCCGCCATTGTCGCTCCGACCGCCGCGTCGGCTGGCTGCTATTCGTGCTACCAGCCGCAGCCCTGCTGCGGTCCGCAATACGTGCAGCAGGTGATCCCGGCGGAGTACCGCACCGTGCAGGAAACCGTGATGGTTTCGCCCGGCCGCGTCACCGCGTATCGCACCCCGGCGCGCTATCGCACGGTGATGGTGCCGAAGACCGTGATGGTCTCGCCCGGCCGCGTCCACTATGAACGGACAGCCCCGCGATACGCCGTCCAGCAGCGCGTTGAAATGGTTGCGCCGGCCCGTGCCTATTATGCGCCGGTCGCGCCGCGCTGCGCCACCTGCGGCTATTGAGCCTCACGCCAGCCGCGATTCCCTGACACCGTCGCCCTGTCCGGCGACGGGCCTGCGCGATCGCGGCGCTGATGCTCGAAGAAAGCTATGCCCGGCTTTGAGGCCGCCTTTCAGGCGGCCTTTTTCTTTTACTTTTTCTTTGACGCCTTCCTGGCGCTCTTCTTTTTGGCCGTTTTCTTTTTCGCTGCCTTTTTGACGGTCTTCTTGACGGTCTTTTTGGCGGCTTTCTTCTTGGTCGTTTTCTTCTTGGCCAGATAGGCGCCGACGTTTCTCGACGAATGCCCGGCGGCAGCGACGGCAGCCTTCAGTTTCGCCGGGGTGACCTTGAATTTCTTCGACCAGTAGCGGACTTCGTGGGGCTGGCTGATGGCGATCAGGGCGCGGTCGGCGGCCTTGTGCTTCTGCTCCCCGATATAGGCTTCCACTTTCCTGGCTGAGTGGCCGACCTTCTTGACGGCGGCTTTCAGCTGGGCCGGCGTGATCTTCAATTTCTTCGACCAATAGGCGACTTCGTAAGCCTCGCTCATTGCGATCAGCGCGGCATCGGCACCGCCGCGCTTCTTCTTGTTATCCGCCATCCCATGCTCCTTCGTGTTGAGGAATCCGGCACCCAGCAAGAACCTAACACGGCCTCCCGCCTTCGGACAGATTCGCACCTGTGGAGAATTCAGGCCGTGCGAAACGCAGTTGTGTGGCGACGGGCGTCAGGACCGGCCGGCATTGCGACGAACGAAATACGGATTGATGTGTTATGGCTGCAAGCAGGGTTCTTGCTACAGGTCCTTGCTACAGGTCCTTGGAGATGCCGTCGATGCGCTATCAACTGTATTACTGGCCACATATTCAGGGCCGCGGCGAATACGTCCGGCTTGCACTGGAAGAAGCCGGCGCGGCCTATACCGACGTGGCGCGAAGCGGCAACGGCACCAGCACGATGATGAAGATGATGGAGACGGCAAAGGGCACGCCGCCGTTTGCGCCGCCGTTCCTGAAAGCGGGAAACCTCGTGATCGGCCAGACCGCCAACATCCTGCTCTATCTCGGCGCGCGCCATGGGCTGGCGCCGAAGGCGGAAGCGGCAAGACTGTGGGTGCACCAGTTGCAGCTCACGATTACGGATTTTGTGCTGGAAGTTCACGACACCCATCATCCGCTTGGTCCGTCGCTCTATTACGAGGAGCAGAAGGCGCCGGCCAAAAAGCGCACCGCCGAATTCTGGAAGTCACGGGTGCCGAAATATCTGGATTATTTCGAGGGGTTGCTGGCCGCGGGTGGCGGCGGCTACGTCACCGGCCGGCGCCTGACCTATGTCGACCTGTCGCTGTTCCAGATCGTGGAGGGGCTGCGCTACGCCTTTCCCAAGCGCATGAAAGCGTTTGAAAAGAACATTCCCGCCCTGGTCGAGCTGCATGACCGCGTGGCCGCGCGGCCGAACATCAAGGCCTATCTCGCCAGCGAGCGGCGGATCGCGTTCAACGAGGACGGGATATTCCGGCGCTACAAGGCGCTGGATGTGTGAGAGGCGCAGGTCTCGTCATGCCCGGGCTTGACCCGGGCATCCACGTCTTTCTTTTTGATCTGAGCGAAAGACGTGGATGGCCGGGGATAGGCGAGCGGAAGCGACGCCGTCCTTCAGACGGCTATGTCAGGCCATGACGGTGTTCATAGCCGTCACCTGCTCCGCCCGTCCACCGGCGTCATCGTCAGCTTCGATAGCTCGATGCCGTCGATGCAGCTCACATTGAGCGCCACCACGTCGCTGCCGTCGGGCCTGGTGCCGCGCGCAAAGACGTGGACGCCGCAATCGATGCAGAGCTGGTGGCGGATCGCGTGCTTGTTGAAGAGATATTCGCGCAAATTGTCCTCGCCGGCGCGGAGGTGAAAGCTCTTCGGATCCAGGAAGGTGATATGCAGGCCCTTCTTGGTGCAGATCGAACAATTGCAGGCGGTCACCATTGCGAGGTCGGTCGTGCATTCGAACCGAACCTGGCCGCAATGGCAGCCGCCCGTGTAGGTCTTGCTTTCAGGCATGTGTCCCTCACCAGATTCCCGGAACCAGACGATAGCGCACGCGGGCGGCGTAGTCAGCATATCCCGGCAGGCCCGAGATCAGCGTGCGTTCCTCAATACGGGCGCGTACCGCAAACAGGATGGCGAACAGCGGCGCCAGCGCCACGCCCCACCAGGATCCCAGCAGCAGCGGCACGCCGATGAAAAACAGCATGATGCCGCTGTACATGGGATGACGGACGAAGGCGTAGGGCCCCGTCGAGATCACATGATGGCCGCGCGCGGCCTGTACCTTGATCACGGGGGCCGCGAACGAGTTTTCGCGAAACACCCACATGATGAAGCCTGTCGAGAGCAGGTACATCGCAAGGCCCAGCACCTGCAGCGCCACGGGGACATTGGAGGCCTGCATGCGCCGGTCCAGTCCCATCGCGACGAACCAGATCAACCCCGTGGCGGCGAACACCAGCATGAATTTCTTGTCGGCGGCCGGCTGTTCCTCGCGTGCCGTCAGCCGCATCCGTTCGGCGAGCAGCGCGGGATCGGTTTTCGCAAGCCACAGGCCGCAGGCCGGGCCGAGCACCGCCGAGGTCGCAAGGCATGCCCACGCGCCGGGCCAATGCAGCGTGCCGGCGGAGGCAAACAGCAGCGCACCCATCCCGACGACGAACAAAGTGTTCTGCAGCAACAGCTTCGCGATCATGCGGTATCCCCATTGCCTGGGCATCATGATCGCGCGATTTTTCGGCAAACTTGCGGCGTTTGGCCCGACAAGGCCAGGGCGAGCAGCCCCTAAGCGAGCTGGTCGACCCGCGTTCCCTGTCCGGGCGGCAGGGCGGCAAGCAGCGTCGGCTTCGGCAGGCGCGTGCCGTCGGCGGCGGCGCCGTTTTGTACGTCGGCGGGCTTCACTTCCGTGAGCTTTAGATCAGTTTTGGGCGCGCTGGCTTCAGGCGGCTTGATCTGCACCGGCGCGGACACAGCAGAGATATCCATCGGCATCATCCTTTTCGTTGCCTCCGACACTGGAGGCATTGAAGCGAACGATGTGTGAATCCCGGCCGGCGATCCCGCCCGATGGTGAACGGGGCGCTCGAAAATTCATTAGAATGCAGCGGATTCCCGAAGGGAGCGCCGCTACTCGTCCTTGCCGCGGGTGACCGCAATCGAAGCCTCGGTCTTGGTCCGCGTGCATTCCATGTTGAGCCGGCGGAAGCGCATCGAGACCTTGTCGCCGCGCAGGATGCCCATCCGCTTCATGCAGCGCGTCGAGCCGGTCACGACATCGGGCTTCGGAATGGTGAAGACGAGCGCGCCGGCGTTGGCGACCAGTGCAAGGAATTCCGGTTTGAATTTCCGGTCGGTCTTGGCAAAGAGCTCAAGCGAGTAATTCTGGCCGCGGCAGCCGATCGAAAATTCCTTGGTGGCGGGATGCGTCAGATAGACGATGTTGCGGGCCTTGAAGTTGACCTTGACCCCGTCGATCTGGCCGGCGAGCTGCTTGGCGACGTCGTCGCAGCGGTCGGCGCGGGCCGGCGAGGTTGAGAAAGCGGCCAGCGCCAGCGCGCCTGCGAGCAGGACCGGTCGGCGAAAGTGTCGTCGTGGTATCATTCGTAAATGCCCCTCTGGGCCCCATTGAAGCTTGCGCGGCAGCTTCCTGCAAGAGGCCTATTCGAATGTCAATCAGAAGCCGCGCGTAGTCATTGCGATAAAGAACGCCATCGTGGTGAACAGGTTGAGCAGGGTCGGCGTGCTGACCAGCGCCGTGGCGGCCCCGAGCCGCTGGTCGCGCGCCGCACAGGCGATGGCAAAGGCGGCCATCAGCGGGAACAGGATGATTTGCACTGATGTTTCCAGCGCCGCGTAAGGGCCGTTGAAAGCGAGCCCGTGCCTGATCACCGAGGGCATGTAGCTCAGCCAGGTCATGAGCATGACCGCGCCGAGCGCCATGACCGCGTGGCGCACGTAACCGATGGCCGCGAACAGCAGCGCCGACAGCGCCAGCACCGGATGGACGGCAAGGTGCACCTTGACGATGGCCGCGCCGATACCGTGACCCGGGATTTTCGACATATCCTCCAGCAGCGTCGGCGCGCTCGACATGCCCCAGCAGAGCTCGAGCAGCGCGATCACAGACAGCGCGACGCGCAGGCCGATCCGGCGCGGCGCTGACGTGGCAGGCGCGGTCCCGGCCGCCGGGGGCAGCCGCGCGCATCTCGGCCGTTGTCATCGGTGTCCCCTTCATCTTGCCGGCGTTGTGCATCAGGTCCCGCGCATGGCGAGGCCGATGGCAATCGCAATGATGGCGGCGATGTTGAACAAAGTGGGAAGGCTCACCAGTGCGGTCGCAACGAGCAGGCGACGGTCGCGCGCTGCAAGGCCGATCGCACAGACAGCCACTAGCGGAAACGCGATGATCTGCGCAGGCGACCAGATCGCGCCGAGGCCGACCGCGTCTAATCCTGACGACATCACGGTTGGCATGTATTTCAGCCAGGTCACGATGATGACAGCGCCGAGCATGACAATCGCAGGCCGCACGCGGCCGAAGGCGGCGAATACCAGGGCCGCCAGCGCCAGCAACGGGTGCATGACGCTGGCAGCGCCACTGATGGCTGCCACCTCGATTTCAGGATCACCGAAGATCCCCCATGCCACCGAAATGCCGTCGAGGAGTTCGAGCACCGCGATGATGATCAGGGCGATGCTGAGGCCGGACAGGCTAGCAGCCGGCGGGACCGGGGGAAGGGCGGCCACTGTCTCGGTCGACACTGCGGTGGGAACAGTCGTCATTCTCGATTTCGATTGCTGATGGCCATTCGGGAACCTTCCTTTTGTGTCAAAAGTCCTTAGAACGGTTCAAATGCCGGGGTGTCCCGTGGACGCTTCCGCCCCCAAAAACCTTGCGAGCCAGCCATGAACGCCCCGACCGCTTTCCCCGACCAAAAGCCCGTTCCGCCCTACAAGCACACGCCGCTGTTTCCGCTGGGCGCGGACACCACGCCCTACAAGAAGATCACGACGGATGGCGTGCGGGTCGAGAAGGTCCTGGGCAAGGACATGCTGGTGGTGTCGCGCGAGGCGCTGCGGGCGCTGTCCGAGGCCGCCTTCGGCGACATCAATCACTATCTGCGCCCCGGCCATCTGAAGCAGCTGGCCAACATCCTCGAGGACAAGGAAGCCAGCGACAACGACAAGTTCGTGGCGTTCGATTTCCTGAAGAATGCCAACATCGCCGCCGGCGGCGTGTTGCCGATGTGTCAGGACACCGGCACGGCGATCATCATGGGCAAGAAGGGCGCCCGCGTCATCACCGACGGCGACGACGAGGCCGCGCTCTCGGAGGGCGCGCGCGACGCCTATTTGCGCCGTAACCTGCGCTATTCGCAGGTGGCGCCGATCTCGATGTATGAGGAAAAGAACACCGCCAACAACATGCCGGCGCAGTGCGAGATCTACGCCGAGGGCGGCTCTTCAGAAATAGACTTGGCCTACAAGTTCATGTTCATGGCCAAGGGCGGCGGTTCCGCCAACAAGAGTTTTCTGTTCCAGGCGACGCCGTCGGTGCTGACCAAGGATCGCCTGCTGGCGTTCCTGAAGGAGAAGGTGCTGACCCTCGGCACCGCCGCGTGCCCGCCCTATCATCTGGCGATCGTGATCGGCGGCACCTCGGCCGAGCTTTGCATGAAGACGGTGAAGCTGGCGTCCGCGCGCTATCTCGATGCGCTGCCCACCCATGGATCGGCCGATGGCAACGCCTTCCGCGATCTGGAGATGGAGCAGGAGATTTTGAAGATGACGCAATCGCTCGGCGTCGGCGCGCAGTTCGGCGGCAAGTATTTCTGCCACGACGTGCGCGTGATCCGGATGCCGCGTCACGGCGCGTCGCTGCCCATCGGTCTCGGCGTGTCCTGTTCGGCCGACCGCCAGGTGCTCGGCAAGATTACGAAAGACGGCGTCTATCTCGAGGAGCTTGAGCACAACCCCGCGCAATATTTGCCGGCGGTCGAGCAGGCGCTCGGCGGCGAGGTGGTAAAAATCGATCTCAACCAGCCGATGAAGGATATTCTGGCGACGCTTTCAAAGCATCCGATCAAGACGCGGGTCTCGATGACCGGCACCATGATCGTCGCGCGCGATTCCGCCCACGCCAAGTTGCGCGAGCGGCTGGAGAAGGGCGAGCCGCTGCCGGATTATTTCAAGAACCATCCGGTGTATTACGCCGGTCCCGCCAAGACGCCGGACGGCTACGCGTCCGGCGCCTTCGGGCCGACCACCGCGGGACGCATGGATTCCTTCGTCGACCAGTTCCAGGCGGCTGGCGGATCGATGGTGATGGTCGCCAAGGGCAACCGCGCGGTCGCGGTGCGCGAGGCCTGCAAGAAGCACGGCGGCTTCTATCTCGGCTCGATCGGCGGCGCCGCGGCAAACCTCGCCGAGCACTGCATCAAGAAGGTCGAGGTGGTGGAATATCCCGAACTTGGCATGGAAGCGATCTGGCGCATCGAGGTGGTGGATTTTCCGGCCTTCATCATCATCGACGACAAGGGCAATGACTTCTTCAAGGAATTGAATTTGGGGTGAGGGCGCGTCATTCAAGAGCATCGAGGGCAGCATGGTCGAGTGGTTCGACGACCTGAAGGTCGGCATGCGCTTCAAGACCGACAGCGCTGTGGTGTCGAAGGAAGATATTATCCGCTTCGCCCAGGAGTATGACCCTCAGCCGTTCCACCTCGACGAGGAAGCGGCGAAGAAGTCCATCCTCGGCGGCCTTGCCGCGTCCGGGTGGCATACGGCCGCGATCGCGATGCGGCTCGCCGCCAACTCAAAGCCGTTCGGGCGGCATCCGCTGCTTGGCGCCGGCGTCGACGATCTGCGCTGGCTGAAGCCGGTGCGGCCCGGCGACACCATTCACCTTGAAGGTGAGGTGGTGGAGCTGACGCCCTCGCGCTCAAAACCGCACGGCGTCGCCCGCGTGAAATGGACCGCCTACAATCAAAAGGGTGAGGCGGTCTACACCTTCAATCCGATTGCGATCGTGCCAAGCCGGCCGTAGTGAGCGCGGGCGGGAGCTGCAGAGCCGTCGGCCTTGATGGATTCAGCAACGGCTGGGTCGCCGTGCGTCTTGAAGGCGGCAGACACGAAATTTCCTTCCATCGCGATGTCTCGGAAGCGTTGTCTCGCCCGTTCGATCGGGCGGGGATCGACATCCCCATCGGCATGGCCGATGACGGCGAGCGCGCGTGCGATCTGCTTGCCCGCGATAAATTGCGCCCGCACACCTCGCGCGTTTTCACGGGCGCGCGGCGCTGGATTTGGCAAGACTTCGACAATCCCGACGAAGCGAACAGGGAATGCCTGCGGCGCGGCCAGAAGCGCGTGTCGCGCCAGCTCTGGCATCTCGGACCGAAGATCATGGAGGTAGATGCGTTCCTGCGTGCGCATCGCGCGCTTGATGTCCGCGAGGTCCATCCCGAACTGGTGTTTCTGCGGTTGAACGCAAACAATCCCTTGCCGTCGAAGAAATCCGAGGAAGGAGATTCCCTTCGTCGGATGTTGCTCAAGCGAAGCGGGCTCGGCGATATCGACCAATGGCTCAGCAAGGCGCGGATCGGCACCGGCGCGAAGCGTGACGATGTGCTGGACGCCTGCGCCGTGGCGATTGCCGCGCGCGAACCTGCAGGCAGCGTCGGATCGCCGTCACCGGACGCTCTCGGCCTGCCGATGCAAATCTGGTTCTAGCGGTGCAGGCCCCGAGCAGCCACCAACTTAACTGCAATTCGTGACCTGGCTGGAGCACAGGCTGCGCCACCAGCCGCGCACGCCGTCCTGGCTTTCGACGAGGCCCCAGCAGCCGTCCTTGAAGCCGATGATGCGGAATTCGGTCAGCCAGCCGTCTTCGGGCGTGTTCTCACTACCACCCATCTTCAGGCGATACGGCGGCGGCAGCGTGCCGAGCACGCGCGGTTTCACCGACGGCTCGGCGCGGACGTTGAGGCCTTTTGGATCGCGATCTTCCGACCAGGCGCCGAGATTGCAGGGCTCGGTACCATCCGGGAGCGTCGCGCGCTTGGCCGCGAGGTCGGCGTGCGATTTTGCGAACTCGCTTTCCTGGCCGTCGGGATCGGTCATCGTGGTGTCGCGGTTGCCCCGCGTGGCGTCGCTGCGCGGTTTCAATTCCGCGGACAGCGCGCGCCCGTCCTTGTCGAGCCTCACGACAAGCACCTGGCGTGCCGCGAACACGCTGGCGGGGGACTTGGGCTCGTTCGCGCCTGCCGGATAGACCGCGAGGTATCCGGTCATCTCTGTGGTGCGGTAGGCTTCGCCCGCGACATAGCCCGCCGGCACCAGCGCCAGCGCGCTGGCGCGCCATGCCGGCTCGAGCTCGGGCGCGGATTGTGCGATCGCCGCCGTCACCAGGGAGGCGACGACGGTGATTGAAAGCAGTGCGGTCTTTTGCATGGATCAAACAGCGAGGGAGCGAAGCTGCTCCGTCCGTATCAGGCCCGCGTTCCCGTGAACGGAAAGCTGCCCATCGGGCCGATGCCCATTTCGCCGGACATGCTGTCGCCGGAAACTTTTCCGGTGAAGGCGAGTGTCAGCGGCATCGGGTTGGTGATGGAGATCTTCCAGGCGACGTCGTCGCCATTGGCGGTGCCGTCGAAGATTTCGCCGGAATTGCCGTCGGCGCCTTGCATGCCCGTCAGCGTGCCACCGGAATTCTTCAACGTCAGCGTCGCCTTGCGCTCGCCCATCGGCGTGGTCATGACGATATCCCAGTTTCCGTCCACGGCCATCTTGGTCTCCCCAATACATTTCCCAGCAACCGGAATGGTTCTGAGTTCTCCCGGCGGCGGTATAACCCATCTTGCCGCGCAAGCCCAACCCTGTTGTTTTACCGTATTACGCGCGGGCGGCCGCGCGGATGCGGCTGCCGACCAGGACGCGGAACGCGACATATTGCACGGCGAACAGAGCAATCTTGGCCCCGATCAGGACGACGGTCACATAGAACGTCCACAGCTTCATGTCGCCGGTCATCGCGACGCCGATGGTGCCGGCGGCGAGCACGAAGCACAGCCCGGCCCAGACGTAGCCTGCGGCGGTGACATATTCCGGAATGGTCTGGGTCACGATCGGCGGCATATAGCGCAGCATCCAGCCGCGCTTGAGCATGATGACGCCGATTGCAAAATGCCCGATCGCGGGTTTCGCTAGAACGAAGCGCGGATCGTGGGTCAAGAGCGTGGCGCCGCCGAGCACGATCACGAGCCCGAGGCTGGCCCAGGTCATGTAGCCGAGCTCCTTGCCCTTGATGCGGGAGTGGATCACCTGGCCGATGGCGCCTGCGATCGCGACGCCGGTCGCCAGCAACACGTTATCAGTCGCGAGATAGATCGCGATGAACACGATGGTGGAGAAAAAGTCGGCGCCCAATCTTGCGAATACGTCCTTCACTGTGTTCCTCCTTGGCGATGACGTCATTGCGAGGAGCGGAGCGACGAAGCAATCCATCTTTCTTGTTGTGGCTATGGATTGCTTCGCTGCGCTCGCAATGACGGATGGTACTTAGACTTTCGGCAGGGCGCTGGCCGGCGGCGGGCCGTACTTCGCCTTGCGGTATTCGGGATACCATTTGGTGAAATAGACCGCGCTGTTGCGCGCGGCACATGCAACCAGCAGTCCCGCCCACAGCGGCAGGCCCGGCACATAGATCAGCGCGGCATTGCCGGCCATCATCAGCAGCATCGCGCCGGTCCATGCCCAGGTGATGATGTAGTTTGCCTTGATGAAGCCGGGCAGCTTCGTGGTTTCGGCATCGACCACCTCGAGCGCATATTGCAGCGTGAAGGGTGGTTTGCCGGCCACGATCGAGCCCAGCGTAACCAGGAACATTCCGGCATCGACCGCGAACTTCACGCCGGAGACGCTGAGGTCGGGATCGATCTCGGTGACGTAACCGCCGATCGCGGTAAAGACCACGACGGAGCCCACGCCCAGGATCTTCAGCGAGCGTCCGCGCGCCATGTCGTATGCAATCACGGCGAGGCAGATCGCGGCGGCGCCGAACAGGGCGACATCGGCCGAAGTCACCAGCATCAGCAGTGCGAAGGCGCCGTAGGGGGCGAGGATCAGGAAGATCGTCATGGCAGCCTCTCAGGCTATCTTTACATCGTAAAGATAGCCTAGGGGCAGGCTGAGGAGTCGTCAAGGAAAATCTTTACAGTGTCAAAATAAATGTGGTTCGGATCAAAAACAATAAGTAATTGCAATTGGTTGTGCACGAATGGGCGCTGGGCAGCTTGATGTTTTCGCAATCGTCGAACACGACGCGATCTCAATCAGAGTCTGACCGAAAAAGCATTCGGGCGCTCCCTAACTGTCTGAAAATGAGTCGCTTTTCGTCATGGCCGGGCTTGTCCCGCCATCCACGTCTTTCCTGCTTCATGGAAGCCAAGACGTGGATGCCCGGCACAAGGCCGGGCATGACGACGTTCGATATGGGGCGCTATTTCATTGATCGCTTTTGAGTCAGACTCTCAGGTCGCACTCACCCAATTGCCATGAAAACCATCGGGCACGCGATGCCCGAGATGCACCAGCGCCACCGGTCCGGCTTCGACATCTTGCGCGTTGAACACCGCAAGGTCGCTGCGGTTTTCGCGCGCTCGCCAGACCGCTGATAGCAGCCAGCCGTCGCCCTCGGCGGCGTCTTCGCCGCGCTCGACGAAAACCGGTTCGGAAATGGTGTCGCCGGCGGGCAGGTGATATTTGCCTTTTCGATTGCCCTTGCCGTCGACATGCACGATGCCGGACAGCGCGCCGAACATCGGCAGGTCAGGATTGGCGCAGGCGTACCAGCCGTGGCTGCTGGCAAGGCCCGCGCGGCGATCGTCGATGCGTGGGAATTCGCCGGTGAGATCGTCGAGATAGGTTTGCGTGAAGCGGTCGGTATTTCCGGAGAGATCGAAGGTCCAGCGGCAATAGCGTGCGCGCGATTTTTCGGGGTCCGTCGGCGAGCCGTCGGGGTGGGTGAACAGCGGCGCTTCCTCGAACTGCATCACGTCGGCGATGATGCGGCCGCCTTCCTCCCACGCGTTCATGACGTGGAACACGTAGCAGCTCTCGGCGCGGAACCAGACGATGTCTTTCGCCGAACCGGTGCGCTTCATGACGCCGACATAGGCGCCTTTCTCCGGCTCCCAGGCGTAAGGCGGCTTGCCGCGCATCGCCCGCTCCATGCTGCCGGTGATGGGGAGGATCGGAAACAGCATGTGATTTTCGGTGACGATGAAGTCGTGCACCATGCTGGCATAGGGCGACTCAAAACGATCGAACCGCGTCACTACGCCTGACGCGTTGACTGATCCGAACGACAGAGCAGGGGTCAAGGGGCCCGCGGCGTTGTAGCCGAAGAACACCATTTCGCCGGTGACGGGGTCGATCTTGGGATGCGCCGTAAAGGGGCCTGCGATCGCGCCCTTGTAGTCGCAATAGCCCATACGCTCCAGGGTACCCGGCTCGATCTCGGTCGGCATATGGCCTTCTTCCAGCGCGAGCAGGCGGCCGCCGTGGAAGATGATGTTGGTGTTGGCGACGCCGCCGTCATTGGTGACATCAGCGGGCGCGCCCGGCAGCTTGCGGCCGAAGCCGCCGAACAGTGCGCGGCCGGCATCATGCTCGGCCTGCCATTTCGGGGTACGGACCCAGCGGTTGCGATAGCTGGCGCGGCCGTTCTCGAGATGGAAGGCGTGCAGCATGCCGTCGCCGACGAACCAGTGCGCGCCGGGCGCCTCGAATTGCGGGTTGGGGCCGTTGCGATAGAGCGTGCCGTTGAGCTCGCGCGGCAATTCGCCGGAGACCTTCAGGAACGGTGCGTCGCATTCCATCGGAATCGGCGCCAGATTGGTCCGCGCCGCGTTGGTCGCCACTTGATCGAGCATCGTCGCTTCCTCCCGGTTTGATCTTTACAACGTAAAGATATGACTACAGGGCGTGCCAGCCAACGTCAAGCAAAATCTTTACAGTGTAAAAATTGCGGCTATAAAGATTCGCAAGGGGTTCAAATGGCAAAAACGTCGAGAGAAAACAAAGTGGTCCGCACCGTCGCGCGGACGCGCAAGCCGGCAAGGGCGGCTGCCGAACGGCCCGCCGTGCGGCGGCGCAAATCTGCGGGCGATACTCCCTATCATCATGGCGACCTGCGCGATGCCCTGCTGCAGGCGGCAGAGCGGGTGCTGGAACGCGACGGGCTGGCGGGGCTGACGCTGCGCGCGGTGGCGCGCGAGGCCGGCGTGTCACATGCCGCACCGACCCATCATTTCGGCGATCTCACCGGCCTTGTCAGCGAACTCGCGGCGATCGGCTTTCGGATGTTCAACGAGGCCATGGTCGCCGCCGGCAACAGCGAAACGCATCCGATGATGAAGGGGCTGGCAAGCGCCAAAGCCTACGTCGCCTATGCGCAGGCGCATCCGGGCATGTACGGCGTGATGTTCCGCAGCGCACGACTGGATTATTCGCGCCCCTCGCTGCATGAGGCCTCCGATGCCGCGTTCGCGGGGCTGACCCGCGGTGTCGGTGCCAGCCGGCACGAGCAGATTCCACAGGATGGGTTGTCGCTGGATCAGGCCGCCGCCATCGCGCGCGCGTGGTCGCTGGTGCATGGTTTTACCACGCTGCTGCTTGACGGCCGGCTCACGGGCATTCTGGAGCGGTTGCCCGAGGGCACGTCGGTCGACCAGCTGCTGGACGCGATGCTGCGCGGGTCCGTGCCCCGGCCGCCGGGGGCCTAGGTGGCAGCATACCAGCTATCGGGCATGTGACTTCCGCGTGACTTCCCTGAGGTCGGCGCTCTATAAGGTGCGCCTTAAATCGTTTCTAATATCGACCGAACGAGCCCTGCCGGGAAGGAACTAGCTGTGACAAACTCGAAGCCCGTCCTCATCGACCGCCATCCCGGCCGCACGGCCCAAACCATCGGGATTGCGCGCGAACTGGGCGTCGATCCGGACCTGATCCACGAGCCCTCGGTCGGCGTGGTCGGCACCAAGGGCGACAGCCAGTGTTACATGGGGGTGATGGCGAAGGTCGATGCGATCCACGCCAGCCTCAAGAGCCATGTCGGCAAGGGCGCCGGCCAGATGAAGCTGCGCCTGGTGCAGCCGGAATACACCATTGCGACCTCGGACGGCATCCGCAACGGCACGCGCGAAATGCGCTACTCGCTGATCGGGCGTGAAGTGACGCACGATGCACTCTGCGAACATCTGGAGGCCACCGGGCTGCTCGGCACCATCGCCGTGGTCGCCTGCGACAAGCCGCCGGTCGGCACGCTGGCCGCGCTGCTCGAGCACGATCAGCCCGCGATCATCATGTCCGACGGCGCGATCCATCCCGGCACCGATCCGAACACCGGCGAGAAGCTCGACATCGTCAGCGCCTACCAGGTCGCCGGCAACCCCGATGCGGAATACCGCCACCACATCGCCTGCCATGCCTGTCCCGGCTACGGCAGCTGCGGCGGCATGTTCACCTACAACACCATGCAGACCTTCATCGGCGTCGTCGGCATGCAGCCGCTGCACATGGTGGCGCCGCCGTCCGACGATCCCCGCCGCCTCAAGGAGTTTCCGGACCAGCTCGTCGGCTACCTCGCGCAGATGATCGCGAAGGGCCTCAAGCCGCGCGACATCGTGGTGCGCGACTCGATCCGCAACGCCGTGATCGTCGCGATGGCCATCGGCGGTTCCACCAACGTCACGCTGCATGCGCCGGAGATCGCGCGCGCCGCAGGCTTTGCCGACTTCTGGAAAGAAGTCATGACCCCGGCCGAGTTCAATCATCTGTCGCAATACGTCGTGCCTGTTCTCACCGACGCCCGCCCGTACGGCAAATATTCGATGGTCGACATCGACGCCGTCGGCGGCGTGCAGGTGATCGTCCGTGAACTGCTGGAAGCCGGACTGCTCAACGGCGACGTGATGACCTGCACCGGCGAAACCCTGGCCGAACAGGTCAAGCGCCTCGAAACCAAACCCGCCGACGGCACGGTCATCTACACCGTTGCCAAGCCCTACAAGCCGACCGGGGGCCTGCGCGTTCTCGGCGGCAATCTGTCGCCGGAATTTTCCGCCATTCTGAAACTGGCGGGCGTCGAGGGTGGTCTGGAAGACAATCTGTTCCGCGGCAGAGCGCGCGTGTTCGAAGGCGAGCGGGGACTGCTCGAGGCGCTCGACAAGACGCCCGACCTTTTCCAGAACAACGACATGATCATCGTGCGCTACGAGGGTCCGAGCGGCGCGCCCGGCATGCCGGAAATGCTCGATCCCACCTCGCGCATCACGACGCTGTGCCGCGAGCGCGGCATCGTGGTGGCGCTGATGACCGATGCGCGGTTCTCCGGCGGATCGGTCGGCCTCGTCATCGGCCATGTCGGCCCTGAAGCCGGCCTCGGTGGCCCCATCGCCTTCGTCGAGGACGGCGACGAGATCATCGCCGATCTCAACAAGAACGAACTCAACTGCACGGCGCTGGCGGATCCTGCCGTTCTGAAGGCGCGCAAGGCTGCCTGGGACAAGGTGGTGGCGGCCAATGGCGGCCTGCACCCGAACTGCGGCGTCGCCGACACCCGCCTGTTGCACCGCGCGCGGCTCTCTGCCGTGCCGGCCACCCGCGGCGGCGGCCTGCACCCCAACCGCGAGGTCTGGGTGCGCGAGCAGCGCGAGGCAACCAGGTCGGGCTTCGTGCCTAAGAACAAGCACCGGCCGGACGCCGCAAAGGCGTTCTAGAAGCGGCCGATTGGATGTACTGGAAGCCGCGCCCTCCGGGGCGCGGAGGGACCTCAACCTATCCGATTGAGGGTGCCCCTGATGCTCGTGAACATCTCGCCGATGTTCTTGCGCATTGAATCGAGCTTCTGAAAGTCTTCGAAGATCCTGGAAATTCTCGCGTCGAGCTCGGTCTTGTTGGTGGCGATCGCTTCCACGCGCGAGGCCAGCCCCTCATCACCCTTCAGTTCGATCTCGCCGAGCGTCTTGCTCAGGATCGCGTGACCGATATTCACTTCAGCGATCAACGCCTCGATGCCGTAGACCGGCCCTTGCAACGGCGCCAGTCCGGCCTGCGACGTGGCCAATTCCTCCTTGAACTGGCCCAGCGTCGCCGAAAAATCCTGCAGGTTCCTGAGGCGCAATCGGCATTCGACGATGAATTCGTTCAGCGCGTTTTGGCGGTCGAGCAGGCTGGCGCCGCTGGAATCCGTCTCAATCGCCGCAAGTGAGCGCTCCAGATGCTTCCGACGCTCCCTGAGCTCTTCCAGGTCCAGCCGAATGGCGTCCAGAATATGGAAGCAGTCATCGATTTGGGCGACCCGCTGCTCGATCTCGCGCTTGTTCTTCGAGAGGCCCTCGACCCGCAGACTGAGCTTGTCATCCCCGCTGGATTCGAGTTCATCCAGCATCCTGGTCAGCTGGTCGCCGGATGAGCGCAGTTCGGTGATGAGGGCGTTGATCCCGGTTTCCGGCGTGCGGACGGGAACAAGCTCGGCGTGGGTCTTGGCCAGCTCTTCCTTGAAGCGGTTGAGTGTCGCCAGTGACTGCTGCAGCATGCCATGACGGTTGTGAATCGCGGATACGCTTTGGTCCAGTTCGTTGACGCGATCGCCGAGATTTTTCTTGTTGTCGTCGGCCTCGAGCTCAGTGAGCCACCGCTCAAGCTGACGCAGTCGGTCCTTCAATTCGCTGAATACCGGCTCGGCAACGCGCCGCTTTTCCGATACGACGCCGATCGTCTCCCGAAGCGCCTGCTGGCGGCGCCGGATCTCTTCAAGCCGCTCGTAGAGATCGACGGAATGGTACCGACTCTGCTGTTCGGCGATCCGTTTTTCAGTGTCCGCGAGCGTCGTCTGCAGCGATACGATGGCTTCTTCGGGGTCGCTCTTGGCGAGCGACTGGACCGAGGAGTCGAATCCGGCTTGCGCATCATGCGCGGCCACAACCCCTTGTCGCAGGCCCCTGAGGCGCTCCCGCAATAATTTGTTCTGGCGCGCCAGGCCGTAAGCCTGCCAGACGGATGAGCCGATCAGCGCTAGAGTCGTCAACATGATGGCGCCGAGCGCGAACCGCTGGGGACCTGGCAACGCCGAAAGCTGAACCGATATCTGGGCTGGATCGAGTCCCAATGTCGCGCCTGCAAAAAACGCGCAAGCGCTGAACAGCACTATCCAGGCGATGATCGGAAACCACATACCGTGATCTAATCAGACTGTGTCGTAATCGATTGAAGGGGTGTTTTTTGAGGGCAAACCGGGTCGGATGCCCGTTTCCACAAATCCACGTCCCCCTTTTGGTGGGGAACCATAACGGCTTTTGAGGTCCTGCGGTAGTCTTACAGCGCCGGCACACGCGACTTGGCGCCGCAACCCTGGCGCGTCCATGGAGAGAAGGCCGCTGGGGTCGCGTGGCGGCGGCGCCGGGCGCCAGACTTCATCCGCTAGCGCTTCGCCATGCTCGCGGCGCGGCCGGTCTCGCCGATCACCTTCACTTCATCCTTGCCGCACGTAAAACTGCGCGCGAGCTCGTCGGCGGCCTTGCGGGCAAGCTCGTTGGGATTTGGGTTGGCCTGCGCATCGATATAGGCGACGTGGCAGACGGCGCCGGGCGGCAGCTTGGTCACCGCCAGCATCGGCTTGGCGGTGGGACGGCCTTCCTTGTCCGGATCGCTGTTGTCGGCGATGTGCCAGCGCTGGATGATCGCGAACGGCTTGCCGTCCACCGCCCGCCATTCGACGGTGTTGGTGGTCGAGTTGAACGGGCCGAACCAGCTTTGCGCGGCCGGCTCCCTGGCCGCCGCGGTGCGGTTGCGGCCGACCGAGACGGTTTCGCGCGAGTCGCCTTCGCTTATCAGCACGACCAAGCCCGCCGTGCCGGGGCAGACCCGCGTCGTGCTGCCGTCGAGCTCGCTGGGCTTGCCGATCATGCGGCAATCTTTCGGCGCCGTGGACGTATAGAGGCTGCTGAATGTCTGGGCATGTGCCGGCGAAACCAGGCCAAGCGCGGCGCCTGCAGCACCGGCCAATGCCGTCAAATGCAAATTGCGGAGGCGTTTCATCCCCTGGCGTCCCTTGCCGTCGCCTTTGAGGGTCCCCTGGGCCGTTCCGTGGCCTTTGGGGAACCATGACATTCTGACGTGTGCAATCTGGGGAAGGTTCAAGGAA
This sequence comes from Bradyrhizobium sp. AUGA SZCCT0160, assembly GCF_018130105.1. NCBI lineage: Bacteria > Pseudomonadati > Pseudomonadota > Alphaproteobacteria > Hyphomicrobiales > Nitrobacteraceae > Bradyrhizobium > Bradyrhizobium sp. AUGA SZCCT0160. The sequence goes on along the minus strand of NZ_JAFCMD010000020.1, from coordinate 88,987 downwards.
GCCAACCGAAATACCTGACATCGGCGCGGAATCGTCCTAGAAGAGCAGCTTCGCCATTCCTTTCACTCACCAGCGTGTCAGTAATTCAATCGTCATGGCTACAGTATCTGCGAACAAACCCTATCGCGTCGGCCGCTCCCGAACCGGGCTTGGCCTCTTCGCCACCAAACCGATCAAGAAGGGCGCCAAGATCGTCCGCTATTTTGGGCCGCTGCTGGATTCGAAGAAGAAAAAAGACGACGCGATCGAGAACAAATATCTGTTCGAGCTGACCAACCGCTGGACCATCGATGGTTCGGTGCGCGCCAACGTCGCCCGCTATATCAACCATGCCTGCAAGCCGAACGCGGAATCCGACGTCAAGCCGCGCAAGCGCAAGGTCATCATCCGCGCCATCAAGAACATCGAGCCGGGCGAGGAGATCAACTACGATTACGGCACCGACTATTTCAAAGCCTATCTGAAGCCGATCGGCTGCAAATGCGTGGCCTGCGAAAAGAAGCGCAAGAAGAAGCGCGCCGAGGCGAGGGCGGAGAAGCTACGCCTCAAGGCCAAGGCGGAGCGGAAGGCCTTGAAGGAAGCCGAGAAGCAAAAGGCGAAGGCTGCCAGGGCGCGCAAGGCCAAAGCAAAAGCCAAGGAAAAGGCCAAGCAGAAGCTGGTCGCCAAGAATAGCGCCAAGGCGAATGGGGCCACGACGAACGGCGCCAAACTCAACGGCAAGGGTTTGAACGGACACGCTCGCAAGATCGCGCCGGCAAAATCCGGCATTCTCGCAAAACCCCGGCAGGTCGGGGAAAGCCGCGCGTCGGCATAAAACCTTCCGTCATTGCGAGGAGCGGAGCGACGAAGCAATCCATACTTTGCTCGTCGCGCTATGGATTGCTTCGCTTCTCGCAATGACGACCTAACTCCTACCGAGTCTCGGTCGTCAGCCCGGCTTCCGCAGCGATCTCGGCAACGTCGAATCCCCAAAATCTACCGCCGAGCGCTGAACGATCGCGCCCGACGCGTCGACCACGACGCGAAAGCGTCGATGCTCTGAGAAGAACGTCAGCCGATGCCGGCCCTGATCCGCATCGACGCCACGCTCGGAAACGCTGGTAATCGTGCCTGTGCGCATGCCTTCCTTGAGCCGCGGCAGCGCGATGCCGAGGCCTTCGGCGACGATCGACGCGTCGATCTCCACTTCGCCATTGGCAAACTCGATCGGCTTCATGCCGCACCTCGCGCCGGGCTCGCTTTGGATCGCGCGGGATAAGCGCATTCCGCCAGCGTGGTGCCGTCGAGTTCGCGCATGAAGGCTTCGCGCGCGGCGGCGAGTTTTCCCTTCAGGCGGCAGCGCGGCAGCAGGGAGCAGCAACCGCCATCCTCACGAAAACACTCGACCAGCGCTTCGCCTTCCAGCGCGCGCACGACTTCGCCGAGCGTAATCGATTGCGGCGGCCGCGCCAGGCTGAACCCGCCGCCGACGCCGCGTTGGGTCGAAATGAAGCCGCCATCGGCGAGATCCCTCACCACCTTGGCGAGGTGATTGCGCGAGATGCCGAACTCGGCCGCGATCTCGCTGGTGGCGAACGAGCGCGCCGGCTCGCCCGCCAGCCGCATCAGGGCGCGCAGGGCAAAATCGGTGAACGATGTCAGGCGCATGGGAGGCCCTCAAAATGTGACTTGGCAGAGCATCTATAGCCGTCTAAATAGGTATTTGAAATGCCTATTTAAGGAAAGCCGCGAATGACGGGGGCAGAACGGCGTGAGGCGATCACCGCCGAGATCATGGAAAGAACCGGCATCACGGAAGCCATGATCGAACGGCTGGTGCGCGGCTTCTACGCAAAAGTCCGCAGCGATCCGATGCTGGCGCCGGTGTTCGAGGCGCGCATCACGGATTGGGAGCCGCATCTGCAGCAGATGTGCGCGTTCTGGTCGTCGGTGGCGCTGATGTCGGGCCGCTATCACGGCACGCCCATGGTCAAGCATATGCCGCTGCCGGTCGACGCCGGTCATTTCGACCGCTGGCTCGAACTGTTCGAGGCTGCGGCGAGCGAACTCTGTCCGCCGGTAGCCGCGGCCCATTTCGTCGAACGGGCGCAGCGGATCGCGGCAAGCCTTGAACTCGGTATCGCCGGCGGACAGGGCGTCATGCTCGCACCCGGCGAGAGATATCGGCGCAGCGAAACAGGAGCCCTGCAATGACCAACCAGACGCGTGCGATAGCCGCCAAGGATCAGGCCGATCCGTATTCCGGCAGCAGCCTCGTCCCGATGCTCGTCATCGGGCTGGTGCTGACTCTGGGTGGAATGTTCGCGGCGTTGGCGTTGAGCTAGCCGCGAGCGCGTGTAGCCGGACCAGGCTAGCGGGCTTTTTTCTTTGAGCTGTTCAGCGCCGCCGCGGCGCGGATCAGCGTCTTGAAGGCATCCGCATTGATTTCAACGCCTTCATGGATATCGATCGCGCGCCTGGTGTTGCCTTCGAGGCTGGAATTGAACAGCTTTGACGGGTCCTTGAGCGAAGCGCCCTTGGCGAAGGTCAGCTTGACCGCGCTCTTGTAGGTCTCGCCGGTGCAGATGATCCCGTCGTGCGACCAGACCGGAACGCCGCGCCACTTCAACTCCTCGACCACATCAGGCACGGCCTGTTTGATCAGCGCGCGGACACCGGCGAGCGTCTTGCCCCTCCAGTCGCCCAGTTCCTTGATCTTGATGTCGATCAGCCGGGAAGGGGATTCGCCTACGTTTCCTTCCTTCGACGCGCTCTTGCTGATTCTCTTGATCGGTGTCGCTTTCTTCGCGGTCATTTTCCCTCGTTCCGTTTCGTTAGTCACCACGTGCGGGCTGCTCAATTGGTGTCCGCTCATGGCTCGTCCCTCGCTCACATTCGCTCACCGGGCAATTTGCTGGCCTGCTTCACCCAGGCCGCAAGCTGAGCTTCGTCGAGTTCGTCGCCCTCGTGGATGTCGAGATAGCGCACTTCCTTGTGCTTGGATGCGCCGGGTGGAACGGGGCGCAGCGACGTGCCGCGGAAGAAAGCCAGCTTGACGTATCTCGTGAAGACATGGATGCCGAGGAACCAGCCCTGGCCCTCGATACCGTATAGCGGCGAGTTCCATTTGACGGCCTTGTACACGCCGGGGAACGTGCGCGTGATGAGCGCGTCGAGGCGGTGCCCGACATCGCTTTTCCAACCCGGCATGGCCGCGATGTAGGCTTGTACCGGCGCGTCGCCATAGGCTTTCGCGATTTGCGGATTGCCGCCCGACAGCAGCTTGGGCTTCGCGGCGACCCGCTTGGCGACGGTTTTCTTTGTGACCTTCCTTGCGACATTCTTCGCCGGTTTCCGCGACGTCTTGCTCGACTTCATGTCCGCTCCTTGCGTCAACCGCTACGCCATTTGGCGGCATAGGGCAGCGCGAACAAGTACAGGCCGCTGAACAGAAGCAGGAAGAGCGGTGGCAGCGCCAGGAAGCCCAGCCAGTCGGCATGCGTCCCCATTGCCACGGCGATGAAGTTGATGATGACGGTCACCGTAAAGGCAATGGACAGCCAGCGGTGGGTCTGTCGAATCCAGATGTTCCAGTTCAATGGAATCTCCTCTTTATTACGTGCCTGAATGTTCACTCAGCCCTGGCCTGCGGACTTCACTCCGCCCGCGCCAGGATCTGTTCCAGCTTTGCAAAGAACTCCTGCCAGCCCGCCTTGGCGCCGCCATAGGCCTGCGGCTGATCCGGCCGGAAGCCCGACTGCTCCATGCGCAGCAGGGTTCCGGTGCGCGTCGGCGTAAGCGTCCAGGCGACGACGCTCGACAGACTGTAGGCCGCTTGTTCGTGCTTGAAATTCCAGGTGTAGGTCAGCTTTTTATTCGGCTCGACGGCGAGAACCTCGCAGTCCAGCACGCCGCCCCACTCGCCGCGCAGATTGAAATTGTGACCCACAACAGGCTTGAAGTCGTTCTTCATCAGCCACTCCTCGATCAAATGCGGTTGTGTCAGCGCGCGCCAGATTTTTTCCGGCGGATGCGGGATCTCGCGTTCGACGACGACGGAGCGTGTTTCGGTCGCAGTGTTCATTGGTCCATCCTTGTGAGGAGATCTTCGAGGTCGTCGAACCGGTTCTGCCAGAAGCCGGCCATCTGGCTGGTCCAGTCGATCAGCGGCGAAAGCGCGCCGACCTGCGCGCTGTAATGGGTCTGTCGTCCTGCATGGCGGTCGCGCACCAGCCCGGCCTGTTTCAGGAGGCCGAGATGCTTTGAGACCGCCGGCTGCGAGACGCCAGCGTGCGCCGTCAGGGCGCCGACCGTCTGCTCGCCGTCGCGACACAGCCGCTCGAAGATCGCCCGCCGCGTTGGATCGGCGAGGGTTCTGAACAGTACGTCGTGAACGTTTGGCATGTGGATCGATAACCCGTTGGCTATGGGTCGTCGTATAACCATCGGGATATATGTTAGTCAAGCATGAAATGAGGTCAGTCCGATGAGGAAATAGGTCAGCTCAGCATGCCCCGTTGGTTATGCATCAGGCGGGAGGGCGTCTGCGCGAGAGAAGCCAACGGTCCACGCGAATTCGTGCCCGATGACAAGGCCTGTCATCGGGCGCGCTTTCAATGCACGTCAAGCTCAGGCGGTCACCGCGCTGTCGCTCTTGCGCAGTCCGATATATTGCAGCTCGGCAAACACGCCGGTCGCAATCGCCTGTGCGACGACGAAGAGGATGCCGAGCAGGTTCGGGCTCACCGCGCCCGAGAACAGCAAGGCGATACTGCCCAGCGTCCACGCGGCGTTGCCCACGATCACCAGCAGCACCAGCGCTTTGAGCACCGATTGCCGCGTGCCGAGCCAGCCGACCAGCGCGGTGTAGGCGATGAGAAACAGCCCGCTCTCGCGCAGCAGGGCTTCCGGCAGATTGAGGAACGGCGCGAGCACGCCGGCGCCGAGCGTAAGGGCCACCGCCGCTACGCCGCTGAAGACGGCGTCGGCAAGCAGAGCGCGGCTCAGGAATGAGGACGGGTTGATCATAGTTCTCTCCTTTGGTTTTACGGGGTGGGTGGTTGGGGGTTAGCGGAACCAGGACCGGAACTGACGCCAGCGCCGCATCGGGGACAGCGTATCGCCGATCCGGTTCTCGATCGTCTGCACCTGCGCGACCACGAAGACGCCGGTATCGTGCACCAGCGGTTCCGGCATGTTGAGGGAACGGGCCAGCGCCCAGACCGCCAGTCTGTGCAGGGCGCGAACGATGAGCAGAAACAGAGGAAGCATCAGCATGGGTCATCTCCTGTGACTGCGAAGATGACCCCGTCCGCGACCCAATTCGATTACGTGGGAGGTAATGGAAGCTGAGAAATTCGCATGGTAGGTTTTCACCATGAACGCACATGCTTCCACGGCGCGAGCCGAACGTCCCCAGCCCGTCCATATCGGCGATCACCTGCGCGAATGGCGGCAGCGCCGGCATCTCAGCCAGCTTGATCTGGCCGGTGATGCCGAGATTTCGGCGCGTCATTTGAGTTTCGTCGAAACCGGCCGCGCCGCGCCGTCACGCGAGATGGTGCTCAAGCTGGCCGAACGCCTGGAGGTGCCCTTGCGCGAACGCAACGTGTTGCTGGTGGCGGCCGGCTTTGCACCCGCCTTTCCGCAGCGCTCGCTGGACGATCCCGCGCTGAAGGCGGCGCGGACGGCGATCGACCTCGTCCTGAAGGCGCACGAGCCCAATCCGGCGCTGGCCTATGACCGGCACTGGAATCTCGTCACCGCCAACCGCATGGTGGCGCCGCTGCTCGAGGGCATTCCGGCGCGGCTATTGGGCCAGCCCTTCAATATCCTGCGCCTGGCCTTCCATCCCGAAGCGCTGGCGCCGCGCACCGTCAACCTCGCCGAATGGTCGAGCCATCTTCTGGAGCGGCTGCACCGCCAATGCGAGGCGACCGCCGATCCCGAACTGCTGAAACTCTACGCCGAGCTGAAAGCCTATCCGATGCCGGCGCGCTCCGGCCCGCTGTCGCCGGACAATGTCGCGATCCCGTTCAAGCTGCGGCTCAATGGCGAGGTGCTGAGCTTCATCTCGACCACGATGATCTTTGGAACGCCGGTCGACGTCACGCTGTCGGAACTGGCGCTGGAGACGTTCTTCCCTGCCGACGACCTGACCACGCAGCGGATGCGGGAGATCGCGGCGGCGCTCACGTAGGATGGGTGGAGCGAAGCGATACCCATCAGAAGGTGCGGCCTAAACCACCGAGGTTGATGGGTTTCGCTACGCTCCACCCATCCTACAAGTTGCGATTTACAGCGCCGTCCGCCCTTCGCATAATCGCCGTATGGACTCCCGCCAACATGCACCGTTACCCGCCAATCCCGTCGGCGATCTCCTGCGCGGCTGGCGCAATCGCCGGGCCATGAGCCAGGCCGATCTGGCGTTCGAGGCCGGCATTTCGATCAAGCATCTCAGCTACGTCGAAACCGGCAAGGCGGTAGCAAGCCGCGAGGTCCTGCTGCAACTGGCCTCCGCGCTCGGCCTGTCGCTGCGCGACCGCAATGCGCTGCTGGAGTCCGGCGGCTTTGCGCGGCAATATGGCGAGCGCGATTTGTCCGCGCCCGACGTCGCCGACGCCAAACGCGCCATCGACCTGCTGCTGCGCCGGCACGAACCGTTTCCCGCCATCGTCACTGACCGGCGCTGGAACGTGCTGCAGGCCAACGGCGCGGCGACGCGGCTGATGACGAGGCTGCTCGGGCCGGAGCGCATGACGCGTCCACTCAATCACATGCGGATGTTTCTGAGCCCCGACGAATTGCGGCCTTATGTCGAAAACTGGCCGAAGGTCGCGTCCGCGCTATTGGTCCGCGCCCGCCACGAGGCGATGGCCGCGCCGCTCGATCTGGCGCTGCAATCGACCTGGCGTGAATTGCTGAAATTGCCCGACCTGCCGGCCACGCAGTTCGACGAGCACGAAACCCCGAGCCCGCTATGCGAGGTGCGCTTGCGCAAGGGCGATGTGGGCATTGGCTTGATCGGCGCGGTGCTGACGCTCGGGACGCCGCAGGACGTCACGCTGCAGGAACTGCGCGTGGAAATGTTCATGCCGGCGGATGAAGCGTCAGAGGCTGTCCTCACCGCGCTGGCGAATTAATTCGCCTTCTCGATCAGGCTTTCCAGCAGGCGCTTCAGATCCGCCGTGGCCTTGTTGCCGTAGTTCTCGGCGATGAAGGCTTCCTGGCTCAGCGCCAGCGAGTTGAGGCGCTGGGTCAGCGCCTTGCCGCGGTCGGACGAGAACATCAAGACCTTACGCCGGTCCTCGGCGTCCTGCACTCGATAGACGAGGGCGTCGGAGACCATCCGGTCGACCATCTTGGTCAACGTCGGATGATTGAGCAGCACCGCTTCGGCAAGCTCACCCATCGAGTGTCCCTTGCCGTCCGACAACACCTTCAGGATGCGCCATTGCTCGACCGGCACGCCTTCCTTGCGGAAGCGCGCGTCGAGCTGGCGATTGATCTCCCGGTTGGCCTGCGCAAGCAGGTAGGCGAGATGCTCGGTGATGGGTTTACTGGGCGATTTGGCCAAGGCTTTGAACTGCGTAATGGAGTTTCGATGAATATTTAGCGCTCTTGCTTGAACTCTATGCACGGGAATCGTTGAATATTCAATATTTTCCACTAGGATTTTTGTTGCCGATCACCTTGCCGATGGTAGTCTGATGGCGCCGGACTAAAAGAAGCTGAAAGGAGAGCGAATTGCTCTCGCTGCCGCAATTACAAAAGTTCGGTGGGCCGCCGATGCCGCCGGAACTGCTGCTTAAGGGGTTTCCGGGGACGGGAACGGGCACCTCGGAGCCGGCGCTTGGCCCGTTTCGGGCGCCGCGCGATCGCAAGAAGTTGCGGATTGCCAATTTTGTCGGGCTGTCCGGCCCGTCGGGAATCTGGGGTCCGGCCTCCATCAACAGTACGCTGCTGGGCATTTCCGAGATCAATCGCCGCGGCGGCATTCTCGGCCGCGAGATCGAAGTCGCGTTCCATGACACCGGCGGCGATATTGACGACGTGACGCGCACCGCTTCCGACATTGTCGCGGCCGAAGACGCCGATCTCATCATGGGCTCGCATATCAGCGCGGTCAGGGTGGCGCTGCGCAAGGTCGTCGCCGGACAGATTCCCTACCTCTACACGCCGGTCTATGAGGGCGGCGAGCGAACGCCCGGCGTGATGGCCATCGGCGAGACGCCGGGGGCGCAATGGCGCCCGTCCATCGAGTGGCTCGCCAACACCAGGCGAGCGGCGAACTGGTATCTGATCGGCAGCGACTATGTCTGGCCATGGCTGTCCCACAGGGCGATCAAGAAATACATAGCTGACGCCGGCGGGCGCGTCGTTGGTGAGGAGTTCGTGCCGATCGGCGAGCACAATCACGGCAACCAGCTGGCGCGGATCCGGGCCGCGAAGCCCGACGTGGTTCTGATCACGTTGATCGGCGCCGACAGCGTCGTCTTCAACCGTACCTTTGGCGAGCAGGGGCTCGGCACCCGAATGCTCCGCCTCGCCGGAGCGATGGACGAGACGGTGCTGCTTGGGATCGGCGCCGACAACACCGAAAACCTGTTCTGCGCATCCGGCTATTTCATCGACAAGGCCTCGCGCGAGAACGACGCTTTCCGCTGCCAATACGAAGCCTCGTTCGGCCGCCACGCGCCGCCGCTCGGCTCGATCGCGCAGTCGAACTATGAGGGCTTGCGGTTTCTGGAGACGGTCGCCGCGCGTGCAGGATCGCTGGCGCGGAAGCCGCTGCTCTCGGCGGCTGCGAATGTGGACTACCAGGGCGCGCGAGGCACCGTCGGCATTCGCCGCGGCAGCGCCAGGATGCCGATCTATCTAGCAGCCGCCAACGGGATCGACTTCCGGCTGATCAAACAGTTCTGACCGCGAACGCGTAACGCTCCGCAAAAGGAGGTGTTGCAAAATAATACTTGAAAAGGAAAACATTTCCGTTTCTAGTGATGGGCGTGGGGTTGGGGCCCTCAGCAAATTTCCTTCGCGAGCCGTCAAAGAAACAGGAGAATCCATCGTGACAGTAGCGCTTCCTACTCCCGACCAACTGCGCGCGGTTGCCGACCAATGCGGTCTGGCCTTGACCGATGAGGACGTCGCTTCCTTCCGTGGGTTGATGCAGGGCTCGGTCGATGCCTACAACGCCGTCGGCGCGATGGCCGACGAAGTCCCGATCGTGAAGTACCCGCGGACCCCTGGCTATCGCCCGTCGCCGGAAGAAAATACGCGCAACGCCTGGTACCGCAAATCGACCGTCAAGGGCGCCGCCAGCGGCAAGCTGAAGGGCAAGGTCGTGGCGCTGAAGGACAACATCATGCTGGCTGGCGTGCCCATGATGAACGGCTCCGCAACGCTCGAAGGCTATGTGCCGGATTTCGACGCCACCATCGTTACCCGCATGCTCGATGCCGGCGCCGACATTGCCGGCAAGGTGCATTGCGAGAACTTCTGCATCTCCGGCGGCAGCCATACCAATGCGACCGGTCCGGTGCATAACCCGCACAAGATGGGTTATTCCGCCGGCGGATCGTCGTCCGGCAGCGCGGTCGTGGTCGCGCTCGGCGAAGTCGACATGGCGATCGGCGGCGACCAGGGCGGATCGATCCGGATGCCGTCGTCGTTCAGCGGCACCTACGGCATGAAGCCGACCTGGGGTCTGGTGCCCTATACCGGCATCATGCCGATCGAGATCTTCGTCGATCACACCGGGCCGATGACCGCAAACGTCGCCGACAATGCCTTGCTGCTCGAAGTGATCGCCGGTGACGACGGCTATGATCCCCGGATCAAGTCGCCCGAGGTGCAGAACTACACCAAGGCGCTGGGCGCCGGCATCAAGGGCATGAAGATCGCCATCGTCAAGGAAGGTTTTGAGCAGGCCGGCGCCGAAGCCGACGTCAACCGGAGCGTGATGGAAGCGGCGAAGCGGCTGGCGAGCCTCGGCGCGACAGTCGAACAGGTTTCAATCCCGCTCCACATGGTGGCGCCGGCGGTCTGGACGCCGATTGGCGCCGAAGGCATCGCCCAGACCATGATGTTCGGCGACGGCTATGGTCTCAGCCGTGCCGATCTGTACTCGACGTCACTGATGGATTTTCATCGCGGCTGGCGCGGGCAGGCGGACTCGCTGTCGGAAACGACAAAACTGTTCCTGATGCTCGGCGTCTACATCAACAATAATTTCGGGCCGCGCTACTACGGCAAATCCGTCAACATCTCGCGGCGTATCACCGCCGCCTATGACAAGGTGCTGGCGAACTACGATCTGCTGTTGATGCCGACAACGCCGATGAAGGCGACGCCGCTGCCGGCGCCCGGCGCCTCCCGGGAGGAGGTGTGCCAGCGCGCTTTCGAGATGATCACCAACACCGCGCCGTTCGACATCACGCATCACCCGGCGATGTCGATTCCCTGCGGCATGGTCGACGGCCTTCCGGTCGGGCTGATGCTGGTCGGCCGGCATTTCGATGAAATGACCATCTATCGCGCGGCGCACGCCTTCGAGCAGGCGGGAGACTGGAAGAAAATGTAAGCAGCCGAACGCCGCAATGCTGCTGGTGATGGCATATGGATAACCTGTTCGTCGCACTGTTCGAGATCCTGAGTTTCGGCGCGATCGTCGTTCTGGTCGTGCTGGGACTCGGAATCATCGCCAGCATGATGGGCATCTTCAACTTCGCGCAGGGCGAGTTCGTCCTGCTCGGCGCTTACGTCACCTATATCGTGCACAGCGCGGGCGCGCCGGTCTGGATCGGCATGGCGGCCGCCCCCTTCGTCGTCGGCGCGCTGGGATTTGTGCTGGAGCGGAGCATCGTCCGGCGATTTTACGCCGCACCGATCGTGGCGATGCTGGGCACCTACGCGCTCGGGCTGATCATCCGCGAAATCGTCCGCGGTCTGATCGGCGGGCTCTATCTGTCGGTCCCGGAGCCGCTCGGCGGTTCGGTCAATATCGGGACCATGCATTTTTCCAGCTGGCGGCTGGTGATCATCCTGATCACGGCGCTGGTGATGATCGGCAGCTATCTGCTGCTGGCGCGCACCGCCTTCGGACTGCGCATTCGTGCCTCGCTGGAAAACCCCGCGCTGGCCCGTGCCTCCGGCATTTCGACCAATGCGATCTATGGCGCCACCTTTGCCTTCGGCGCCGCGCTTGCAGGCCTTGCGGGGGCGCTGATCGTGCCGGTGTTCTCGCTGTTTGCCGATCTCGGCCTGCGCTTCCTGATCCAGGGGTTCGTTGCCGTCATGGTCGGCGGGGTCGGCTCGTTCGCCGGACCGGTCGCGGGCGCCGGCGTCATCGGCACGCTCGCCGCGGCGCTGCCCTGGATCATCCCGCCGGTGATTGCCGACGTCCTCGTGTTCGTACTTGCCATCATCTTCATCAAGTTTCGGCCGCAAGGCCTGATTTCAGGAAAAGGGGTCTAGTCCATGTCCAGCGATCACAGCCATCTCAACCGCCGGCGGTTCCTCTCCAACTTCGCCTTTGCCAGCACCGCCATTGCCACCGGTGTCGGCAGTTGGGTCGTTCGCCCCGATTGGGCGAACGCCGCGGCCGCCCCGATCAAGGTCGGCATCGCGACCGACTTGACCGGCCCGATCGGTTACGCCGGCAACGCGGATGCGAACGTCGCAAAGATGGTGGTCAAGGAAATCAACGATTCCGGCGGCTTGCTCGGCCGGCCGCTGGAATTGTTCATCGAGGACACCGCGTCGAATGAATCGGTCGCGGTCGGCAACGTCCGGAAACTGATCCAGCGCGACAAGGTCGATCTGGTGCTGGGCGGCATCACCAGCTCGATGCGCAACGCCATCAAGGACGTCATCGTCGCGCGCGGCAAGACGCTCTACATCTACCCGCAGCTCTACGAGGGCAAGGAGTGCACGCCCTATCTGTTCTGTACCGGCCCGACGCCGGCGCAGCAGTGCGACGAGTTCATCCCCTGGCTGATCAAGAACGGCGGCAAGCGGTTCGCGCTGCCGAGCGCCAACTATGTCTGGCCGCACACCCTGAACGTCTATGCCCGCAAGGTGATCGAGGCCAATGGCGGCGAGGTGGTCTTCGAAGAATATTATCCGCTCGACCAGATCGACTTCAGCGCCACGGTGAACCGGGTCATCTCCAACAAGGTCGACGTGGTGTTCAACACCGTGATCCCGCCTGGGGTCGGGCCGTTTTTCAAGCAGCTTTACGAGGCGGGGTTCCTCAAGAATGGCGGCCGGCTATCCTGCGTCTACTACGACGAGAACACGCTCAACATCAACCAGGCGGCCGAGATCGAGGGACTTGCGAGCTGCCTCGACTATTTCAAGGCGCTCACGCCTGAAGACCCCTTCAGCGCCAAACTTCATGCAGCTTACGAAAAGCAGTTCCCGGGCACGTTCCTGTTCGCCGCGGGCAGTGCCGCGACCGGGACCTATCGTGGCCTTAAACTGTGGGAGGCGGCGGTCAAGGAGGCCGGCAAGATTGATCGCGACGGGGTCGCGGCGGCGCTGGATCACGCCAAGATCGCCGAAGGTCCCGGCGGGCCCGCGGAAATGGTTCCCGGCAAGCGGCATTGCAAGATGAAGATGTACACGGCGGTTGCCAAGGGCGGCAATTATGAGATCGTCGCGCGCAGCGCCGGCCTCGTCGATCCCAAAGAATGCTGATGTAATGCTGAGCGTGGCGCTGCGGCGGCCGAAAGCCACCGTTAACTCCGGAGCAGGTTTGCTGGCCATTTGATGACAGAAACGACACAGACGACGTCGCTGCCGCTTCCCGGTCGGGTCGGCCGCCAGCGCCGATGGCGAGTGCTGCCGATCATTGAAGTCGCGGTACTGGTGATCGCCGTGCTGCTGCCGTTCGTCCTCAAGGACTATCTGACGATCTACGCCACGCGGGTCCTGATCCTGTGCCTGTTTGCGCTCTCGTTCGATCTGGTGTGGGGATATGCCGGCATCATGAGCTTTGGACAGGCCGTGTTCTTCGGCACCGCCGGTTATGGCGTGGCGCTGATTGCGCGCGACCTCGGCGTGACGTCGATCCTGCTCGTCCTGCCGGCCGGGCTTTTGATCGGTTTTGCCTTTGCGCTGCTGCTCGGCGGGTTTCTGCTGCTCGGACGTCATCCATCCAGCGTGATTTTTGTCTCATTGGGCACGCTGACCGGCTCCTACGCGGCCGACCGCGTGGCGCGGGGCTGGTATTATCTCGGCGGCCAGAACGGCATTCCCTCGATCCCGCCGATGTCCCTCGGCAGCTACGACATCACGGAAGGGCCGGTCTATTACTACCTGACGCTCGGTATTCTGCTGGCGGTCTACCTGCTGTGCCGTTTTCTGGTGCGATCGCAATTCGGTCTGGCGCTGGCAGGTCTGCGCGAGAACGAGCAGCGGATCGCCTTCTTCGGCTATCAGGTGCAGCGCCTCAAGGCGATCATCTTTTCCTTTGCCGGCGCCGTCGCGGGGCTCGCGGGCAGTCTTTATGCGTTTCACGAAGGGTTCGTTTGGCCCAACATGCTGGGCGTGGTGATCTCGACGCAGGTGGTACTCTACGTTTTGTTCGGCGGCTCCGGCACGCTGATCGGCGCGGTGATCGGCACGGTCGCGATAGAGGCGGTCAGTTTCTGGCTGTCGAACTCCTATCAGGACATCTGGCCGATCATCCTCGGCGTATTGCTGCTGCTGGTCATCCTGTTTCGCCCGGCCGGCCTGGTCAGCCTGATCCTGAGCGAGCGCGAGCGTGTCGGCAATTTCGGCCGGCTGCCGGAGGAGGGCGATCGTGGCTCTTCTTGAAGCGCGCGGCCTGATCAAGATTTTCGGCAAGCTGACGGCGCTGAACGGCGCCGATCTCACTGTTTTCGAAAACGAATTCCACGGCCTGATCGGACCCAACGGTTCGGGCAAGAGCACGCTGATGAAATGCGTCGCCGGGGCCGAGATCCCGACCTCGGGCACGGTGACGTTCGGCGGCCGCGATATCTCGCAGGCGTCGCCGGCGGAGCGGGCGCGCGCCGGCATGAGTCTGAAGTTCCAGATCACCAGTGTGCTGCCGGCATTGACGCTGTACGACAACATTCTGCTGGCGCTGCAGGCCCAGTGCTCGCTGCCCAGCCTGGTGTTTTCGCGCAGCCGCGGCGTGCTGCACGATCGCGCCATGGCGATGCTCGAGCAGTTCCGTCTGGTCGATCGCGCGGCGGAGCCGGCGTCCGCGCTGTCGCATGGCCAGCAGCAATGGCTTGAAATCGCAATGGCGCTGGCGCCCGAACCAAAACTTCTTCTGCTGGACGAGCCGACCGGCGGCATGAGCCTCGAGGAACGCCGGGTGACCGGCGAACTCCTGCAGCCGATCAAGAAAAAATGCTCCCTCGTCATCGTCGAGCACGACCTCGATTTCATCCGGGACATCTGCGACCGGCTGACCGTGCTCGACCAGGGCAGCGTGCTCGATTGCGGTTCGGTGTCGCATATCCAGTCGAGCGCCCGGGTGCAGGAGGTCTATCTCCGCCGTGCCTGATAAGGACAGATATCTCGACATCCAAAGCGTCGACGCCGGCTATGGCCGCAGCCAGGTGCTGTTCGGCGTCAGCATGGCGGTGCCGTGGCGGGGCGGCGTCGCCATTCTCGGCCGCAACGGCGCCGGCAAGACCACGCTGATGAAGGCCATCGTCGGCGAATTGCCGCTGCTCTCAGGCGCCGTCAGTCTCGATGGCCGCAGCGTCGGCGCGCTGCCGACCGAGCAGCGTATCCGCCTCGGCCTCGGCTACGTCCCGCAGGAGCACTCGGTGTTCGGCAGGCTGTCGGTGCGCGACAATCTCGCCGTCGGCGCATTGACCAACCGCGACAGCCAGGCCGTCAACCGCGTGCTGGAGATTTTTCCAAAGCTCGGCCAGCGCATGGATCAGGTTGCCGGCACATTGTCCGGCGGCGAACGCAAGATGCTCGCGATCGGCCGCGCGCTGTTGTCGAACCCGCGGGTGTTGTTGCTGGACGAGCCGACCGAAGGCGTCTGGATCGGTGTGATCGAGGAAATCACCGAGCGCCTGATCCTGCTGGCGAAGGATATCGCCATCGTGATCGTCGAGCAGCATCTCGATCTCGCGCTCCGCGTCGCGGACCGCGCCTTCGTGCTCGACCGCGGCAGGGTCGCGCTATCAGGACCGGCGCAGGAAGTCCGCGACGATCCAAGGCTGCTGCAGTATCTGGCGCCTTGAAACGCCAAACGTCGTCATGCCCGGCCTTGTGCCGGGCATCCACGTCTTTGCGGTCTCGCGGCCAGAAAGACGTGGATGGCCGGGACAAGCCCGGCCATGACGGAGAATCAACCAACCCTCACGACGCCTGCGCCTGCGCCTCGCGCCGCTCGAACGTCATCGCCTGCAGCACTTCGGCGAACGCACCCTTGCGGTCGCTCAGGGTTGCCATCGTCAGCCCCGCGCCATTGGCGCCGGCGCGGGTGCGCGAGCGGATCAGGATCCATTCGCCCTCGGGCGGGCGGAAGAAGTAGAGGCTGATCTCGGGATTGATGAACGTCCATTCGCGCATGTCGACGATCTGGCCGACGCCTGAGGCAAAATCCGCGGCCTGCACCGCCTGCAACAGCGGCGTGTTGGCCTCGCCCTCGACCATGGGCACATCGAGCCGCATCCATGCCGCGGCCGGTCCCGGCTTTTCCAGCGCGCCTTCGATGAGGCGCACCGAGACGTTCTGGAAATAGCGGCTCCATTTCTGCGCGAAGGCGGGCGGCGGCGTACCTTGTTCCGGCGGCGCATCGTTGGCCGAACTCCTGGAGTAGGGATCGGCGGGCGACTCGTTGCCCTGTGCGGTCAGCAAGGCCGTGCAGCGGCCGATCTCGGTGTCGCCGTCGGCCAGCCGGACCTGGATGGTCTTGGCCTTGCGGCCGTCGCGCAGCATCTCGGTCTCAACGCCGAAGGCGCGCAACCCGGCCGGGCGCCACAGATCGAAGGTGAGGCGGCGCACGGCAAATCCGGATGCGCTGGCCAGCCGCTCGACCTCGCGCGTCATCAGCGCCGTGGTCGCGCTGCCCTGCAGCATATCCGGCGACCACGGCCCGCCGGCATGCTCGCTGGCGCGAAAGAGGGGGCCTTCCGGCTTGAAAATGGAGGTCATGGCAGGTCTCCGCGGTTGAATCGTTGCCCGATTTCTACGGACGCCTGTCCGCGGCCACAATAACCGCGGAGGTTATGTAATGGCGGCATGCGGCGCGGGGCCTTGCCCCGGGCCTCAATCGGCTTACTTTCCGGCCATCATTTGCCGCCACCTTGGGAGCCGCGCCATGAGCTTGAAACCACTGAAGATCGACATCGTCTCCGACGTGGTCTGTCCGTGGTGCTATATCGGCAAGCGCCGGATCGAGAACGCGCTGGCGCTGGTGCCGGATGTGCCGGTCGAGGTGCGCTGGCGGCCGTTCTTCCTCAATAATTGGGTGCCGCGCGAGGGCATCAGCCGCGACGAATATCTTACCGCCAAGTTCGGCTCGGTCGAAGCCTACAAGAGCATCGCCGGCCGCGTCGTCACGGCCGCGGGCGAAGAGGGCCTGACCTATCGGCCCGAGCTCGTGAAGCGCCAGCCCAACACCACCGATTGCCACCGCCTGATCCACTGGGCGGAAGCGCAGGGCAAATCCGGCGAGATGAAGCAGCGCCTGATGGAGTTGTATTTTCGCGACGGCGGCGATCTTACCGACGTCGACGTGCTGGTGCAGGCCGCCGCCGATATCGGCCTCGATGCCGACGACGTGCGCAAGCGCCTTGCCACCGACGAGGACCTTGCGCTGATCTCGGGCCAGGCCCAGGAAGCCTC
The DNA here is from genome assembly GCF_018130105.1 of Bradyrhizobium sp. AUGA SZCCT0160. NCBI lineage: Bacteria > Pseudomonadati > Pseudomonadota > Alphaproteobacteria > Hyphomicrobiales > Nitrobacteraceae > Bradyrhizobium > Bradyrhizobium sp. AUGA SZCCT0160. The sequence goes on along the minus strand of NZ_JAFCMD010000020.1, from coordinate 72,157 downwards.
CGACAAGGGCATCTCCGGCGTGCCGACCTTCGTGCTGGCGCAGAAGTACGCGATATCAGGCGCCCAGCCCGCCGACCAACTCGCCCGCGCCATCCGTCAGGTGTCGGGCGAGATCAACGCGCAGGCGGCGGAATAGGCCGGACGTTTGCTGAGTTCGTCATGCCCGGGCTTGTCCCGGGCATCCACGTCCTTATGCGGGCACAACAAGAAATTCGTGGATGGCCGGGACAAGCCCGGCCATGACGATTAGAAAAGTGAACTCCGAGGAAACCCCATGATCTACGAACTGCGAACCTACACCGTAAAGCCCGGCACGCTCGGCGATATGGTGAAAGCGGCGAGCACGGTGTCGGCTGACATCCGCAAGAACGACTACGGCAAGCTCGAAGGCTACTGGATGACCGAGATCGGGCCGCTCAACCAGGTCCTGCACATGTGGAGCTACAACAGTTTCGAGGAGCGCGCGAAGCTTCGCGCCGAGCTCTCCAAGAATCCGCGCTGGACGGCCGAGTACATTCCGCTGATCCGTCCGCTGCTGGTTCGTCAGGACGTCCGCCTGATGAACGCGGTGAAGCCGCCGGTGGCCCCGGCATCCGCGGGCAATGTCTATGAACTGCGCAACTACCGCGGCAAGCCGGCAGGCGGCATCAAGCAATGGCTCGATGCGTTCACCGCGGTGCTGCCGGAACGCGAGAAATATTCAAAGATCGTCGGCCTCTGGCTGACCGAGGCAGGCGAGCCCAACGAAGCCTGCCACATCTGGGCCTACCCTGACCTCAACGCGCGCGCACAAGCGCGTGGCAACGCCCTGAACGATCCGGCCTGGCAGGAATTTTTGGGCAAGGGCCCAAGCTTTCTGGAAGAGATGCACTCGACCATCATGCTGCCGGCGCCGCACTCGCCGTTGAAGTAGACGCGACACTCTTCGTCATGGCCGGGCTTGTCCCGGCCATCCACGTCTTTCTTGCTTCAGTGAAGCGTAGACGTGGATGCCCGGGACAAGCCCGGCCATGACAGCAAAAGCATCACGTCCCCTTCAAATAATAATTCGCCCGTTTCCCCAGCGCGATGCGGCGCAGCACGCGGCGCATCGCCATCGAGGCGCGGAGCGGTTTGATCGCTGATGTCACCGTGCGGTAGAAGGCGAGCTTGACCGCGTCGCGAACCGGCTGCCGGCCGGGCGGCTGCTGCGGCAGACCGATGCCGCGCAGCATCGAATTGAAGAAGTGCAGATCGTTGAGGCGGCGCACTTCGCGCGTCTTCCAGGTGATCGCCATCGAGATCGAGAACTGGTCGGCGGTGCGCACCCAATGCGGCCACTGATACGGCACGTAGCAGCCGTCGCCGGCGAACAGATGAAATTCCTTGCCTCGGGCGGCAAAGCTCTCGTCATATTTCAAATTGCGATGCTTGGTCATCGAGCGCTCGATCTCGTCGTCGGAGATGATGCTGCGGTCGGTATTGTCCAGGATCGTGAAGAATTTTTCGCCGTGGATGTGCACGAAGAAATTGTCTTCGCTGTCGAGATGGAACGGCGTGGTCGAATTCGGCGAGGACACGAACAGGAAACCCTCGAGCTGTTCGAAGCCGGCGTCGGCTAAGCTGTTGAAGCCGCGGGCGCGCGCCACCGAGAGCAGGGTGTCTTCGAGCAGCTGGCGATATTCCGGTGAATTCTCCACCCGCTTGAGCACCATCCAGGCGCCGGCGGTCTCGATGCTCTTCACCACTTCCACGGGATCGAGATCAACCGAGGGAATGGCGTCGGGATCCTGGCTGATCGCGACCTTGCCAGAATTGTATTCGATCAGATCGCGCGGCAACTCAGCAGCCAATTGCGCGATGCGCGGCAGCATCAGAAGCGGATGGCCGGCCAGCTTGTGGCGGATCGCGAACGGTTTTAGCGGAAAGTCGCGGCGCAAGGCATCGTTGTCGGCTGCAATCACCGGCGCTACGGCGGTCTGGGTATTCATGAGGATTTCTCCTGGCGTTCTCTGATAAAACGGATGGCGCGGCGCGCCGGCTCGCGGGCCAGCTTGCGCAAGCTCAAGGCGGTTTGCGCCAGCGTTGCGACCACGTCGCCCCGCCGCAGCGGAATCAGCACATCGCCGATCGCGAGCCGTCCGCGCCAGATCGGATTGATCATGGGGTGGTCGGCATTGGCGGTGGAATCGACCAGCGTAATTGTGGGATCGGCGCAGAGATGCCGGGTCAGATCGAGCGTCAGCTGCACGCCCGGCGAGAATCTCGAAAAGCGTTCGTCGACGCCGAGCTTGAAATAGAACGCACGGTCCTGATGCCGCAGCACGATGGCTGCTGCCACCGGCGTCTCGCCGGCGCGCAACGTCACGATCTCGCATTGGCCGGTGGCCGCGAGCGCGCAAGTGGCACGGCGGATAAAGGCGGCATCGCCCGCGTGCTGCACCAATGCCGTGCCGCGCTTGGCTTTCCAGCCGCTGGCTTCCAGCGCCAGGAACGTCTCGAGCGCGGCCGTAACCTCGGCGGGCGTGCGCGCAACGTTGAAATGCACCTCGCCATGGTCGCCAAGCCGGTTACGCTGCCGGCGCAGCTCTTTCAGTTTCTTCGGTCCCAGCCCGTCGCGCAGCAACTCATCGGGGTCGAGGGTGGCATCGAGCGCGGCGCGGACATGCGACTGCAGCACGCGCGGCGTGAGGCCGTCGCGGGCCAGGACAGCGGTGAAGGCCTTCATCGCGGCGCCGTCCAGCGACATGTCGCGCAGCATCAGCGCGTGAGCGCCGGCCTTGCGCGCGCCGTCCAGCAGGCGCCCGGCAGCTTGCTCGGCATGATCGCGGCCCAGCACCGGCGTGGACAGCGAGCCATAGGGATCGGCGCTGACCCAAACGGGCAGCGGAATCTTGTAAGCGCGCCACATCGAAATAACCGGCATCAACCCGGTCAACTCAGCGGTATCGCTCCAGGCACTCAATGCAGAAGCACCGACGCGTCCGCGCGCGGAAGCGTTGACCGCCAATTCCCATTCCGGGAGGTAATAGCCGTTGGGCTCGGCGACGCGCTCCGACAGCGCGCGCCATTGGGCGGCGGGGATGTCGGCAAGCGGCGTCAGCGCACCGGCAGACGCCACCGACGCGCGCGTGCGCGCGGCATCCCCTGGCGATGCACGACGGACTACCGATGTCTCTGCAATCTCGGCCACTTCCCCGTTTCCCCGGTCGCGATGTCGAGCGCGGCACCAACAGGGTGCCGCCTGCTTCCATCACGTTCTGGGTGCAACGCTAGCGCAGAGAAATGGAAAATGCCGGTGGGCCGACGCCCGGATTTGAGCGGTTATGTTAACGGCTGATTCAGCATGCCGCTGCGGCAGGCTGCGAGGATAAGCGTTCAACCATCTCCGGCCGGGCAAGCGGCTGTTTTGACGGCCCGGATCGCAGGAGTGGGGACGTAGCCCCCGCCGGCGTGAACCGGCGGGAAATATCTTCGTTAGCCAACTCTCAGATTTTCAGCCGAGGTCTTGCCGCGGTTTTCTTTTTCTTCGTAGCTGACCTTGGCGCCCTCATTCAGGGAACTCAGTCCGGCCTTTTCTACCGCCGAGATATGCACGAACACATCCTTGCCGCCGCTGTCGGGCTGGATAAACCCGAATCCCTTGGTTGCGTTGAACCACTTCACAGTACCTGTCGCCACGTCCGCACTCCCTAGTTTTGATCGAGGAGGCACCCTAGGTCCGTCTGAGGGTGCTCCGCAAGGCCCTCTGGAGCGAATCGGCGGTCGGCAGGGACCGTCAGCCATCTGCTGGAACAGCTGGGGCTGTCGTTGGCCATGCGCGGATCCATGGAGCGAAACCATCGACACCGCTTCCTTGGATCCATCCATTGCCGGAAGCCAACGGGTCCCGCGAATGCGCCCGACGATAAACTCCGCGATATGCGGGTCTTGGGAAGCACCCGGATGTCGCTGCGCATCCGGGGGCTACTGTGGCTGCGCGCCGTTCATTCACCCGCTTCGGCCATCTCGTACCGGACCGGCGTGTGATGCCAGCCCTCGTCGTGCTTCTTCCAATAAATATCCTTGAGCCGCGTCGAGATCGGCCCGGGCCGGTCGTTGCCGAGGATGCGCGCGCCGATGCGCGACGCCGGCATGACGCCGCCGGCGGTGGTCGCGAGAAAGACCTCGTCGGCGTAGTCGAGCGCCGATCGCGGGATCGGCTCGACCGCCGCCTCGATGCCGAGTTCGGCGCACAGTTCCAGCACCGATTGCCGCGTGATCCCGCGCAGGCTGCCGCGATCGGGCGTCGTCACCCGTCCGTCGCGCACGACGAAGACGTTGAAGCCCGGCCCCTCGGTAAGAAAACCCTGCGCGTCGCACAGCACGGCGGTGTCGAAACCGGCATCGTGCGCCTCCATCAGGCCGGAGGTCAGGTCGTTCCACTGGTAGTTCTTCACCGTGGGATCGACCGAGGCGTCGGGCACGCGCGGCGTCGAGGCGATGAAGACATGCGCGCCGCGCGCCTGCACATCTTTCGGCACGACGTCGATCCAGGGCAGCGCATAGGCGATCAAATGGTTTTCGCAATCCGCCGGCCGGCGCGATCCCATCACCCGCGGCCGTCCGCGCGAGGCCACCATCGCGACATAGGCATCCGCAAGACCGGTGAGCGCGACACAGCGATGCAGGATTGCCTCGATCGCGGCGCGGTCTTCCGGCGGATGGATTCGCCGCTTTTCCATCGAGCGCTCGAACCGGTCGAGGTGATCTCGGAGCCGGAAGAATCCACCCTTGAATACATGCACGACGTCATAGACGACGTCGGAGCGCGTAAAACCCCAATCGGTCACCGGCAGCGTCGCCTCGGCGATCGGAACATAGCGTCCGCGGACGTAGCCGGCGCCATCGGGGTAGGGGGAGGTGGTCATGATTGTCTCCCGAGGAGAGGGATGTTCCGGGTGGCGACGTATGCATAGTACGCAAATGCAAGATACGCCGCCAGCGCAACCAAAGTCCCCCGTGGCAGTTCGATCAAATCGATGACCGTCGTTGCAGTCAGGCGTATCCGATCCGATGAGGCATCCTGAATACCCCTGCGGCGATATAGCCCGCCACAAGACCGGCAATAACGTTGAATTGTTTCGCCATGAGAGGATGAATTATATTTTGTGCAATCGGCTCGACCGGTAGATTTTCGGACGGCATTGCCGGACCAGGACCTGTTCGTGGAATAAGCCCGGCATTGGATCCGCTGATGACCATCCCCACGCCAATTCGACGTGCCGCGCCGCCTCCTCGAGAAGGAGGGCTGCCGATCACGTGGCTGCTGTCGCTAACTCTCATTGGACTGGTGCTCGCCGCAGTGCTTCCCGTCGTGGCGCTTGGCTATTATGCCGCGCGAGAGAACACAGGCCGTCTCCTGCGCGACCGCTCCGAACTTGTGCTGGATCTGGTGGTCGAACGCTTGAGCGCGCATCTGGATCCGGTCCGCGCCCAGATGACCTACCTTGCCGCGGCGATCCGCGAGGGCCGACTGGATCCTAACGACGACGCAGGCATGGCGCGTTTTGTCCTGGGAGCGTTGGCGGCGACGCCGCAGGTGGTGGGCATCTCGGTGACGCGATCCAATTTTAGCGTGCGCCGCTATGATCGCGCGGACGGCCGCAGCTACGACACGTTGGATGCGTCGGTTTTTCCCGCGGTCGTGCGCAGCGTCGAGGACGCACAGGTCGATCCCGAGCCGCGCTGGTTCGGTCCGCTGGTCAGCCCGCTGCTGGCGCAAGGTCAGGTCATTCTCGCACTGAGAATGCCGCTACGCGGGCCGACTGAGAACGCAGCCGGCGCAAGTGAAGATGACGCGGGGCCGTTTCTTGGCGTCCTGGTGGCCGCGATCTCGGTTGCGGAATTGTCGCGCTACGTTGGCGAGATCGGAGGCGCGATCGGTCAAACGCCCTTCATCCTCTCGGGCCGCGACCGCGTCCTCGCCCACCCGGCGCTGTCGATGCCAAAAACGATTGCGGGCGCCAGGGTGGAAGATCCGCTGCCCCGGGTCGATAGCTTCTACAAGGACAATGCGCTTGCCAATATCTGGGCGCGCGCGCCCAACCCGCTGTCCTCGCTCGCTCCGTTCAGGCGTTCTGAAGGTCATTTCTCCTGGATGGGCGACGGCGGCTTCGACAGCCACGTTTATGTTTACCGGCAGATTGCGGGCTACGGCGATGTTGGCTGGATTGTCGGGGTGCATTATCGAGGCTCGGATACGCGCCAGGAGCGTTGGCTCGTGCTTGGTGCCGGGCTCGGCGGTCTGGTGCTGCTCGCCCTGGCGGTGGGGGCGGCTATCATGATCGCGAGGCGGCTGGGAAGGCCGGTGCTCGGACTTGCAGAGGCGGCGGCGCGCATCGAGGCGCTGGAATTCGACGGCGTACGGCGGCTCCCGCGCGGACGCGTGCGTGAACTCAACCGGGCGGCCGGCGCCTTCGAGCGGATGGCGGCGGGTCTGGTCTGGTTCGAAACCTATCTGCCCAAGACGCTCGTGCGCCGCCTTGTCGCTCATGGCATGGCCGGGGCGCCGGAAGCCGAGACGCGCGAGGTCACGGTGCTGTTCACCGACCTTGAGAACTACACGGCGTACTCGGCCGACCGCCACGCCGCCGAGGTGGTAAGCTATCTCAACCAACTCCTGTCGCGCGTCGGGCCGCTCATCGAGGAGAGCGGTGGCACGATCGACAAATACATCGGCGATAGCATCATGGCCTTTTGGGGCGCGCCGGAGCCGCGCCCCGACCACGCCGCCGATGCCTGCGGTGCGGCGCTCGCCATAGCCGCAGAGGTGAGCGCCTTCAACGCGGAGCGCCGTGCCAATGGCCTGCATGCCTGCCGCATGCGCCTCGGGCTCCACAGCGGTACTGTCGCCGTTGGCAACGTCGGATTTTCGGGCCGGGTCGACTACACGATCATTGGCCGTACGGTCAACACTGCGCAACGCCTGGAGCAGTGCGGCAAAGAGGCGGCGGCGGAGGATGAGGTCGTGGTGCTCGTATCGGAAACGACGCAGGCTCAGGCAGGTCCGCACTTCGAATTCACACCATGCCCGTCGCTCCGCCTGGACGGCGCAGGTCTGATCGCACGCCTCATCAGGCGGATCCCTCGCGACGAAACATCGCCAGCGTCTTGAGATCCTTATCGCTATCAATTTCGCCTGGTTTACTGTCGCGTAACGCTCTCTCCGCGCAACGTCCCTCGCTTTCTCCATACCCGCAGGTCAGCCATGACTTTTATGGTCGCCGCAAGGACCAGCGCGCAAAGCGCGGCCTTCGTCATCGTCTCCATCGTCCCCTCGATCAGGATGCCGTGGACCACGCTGCCGACGACGATGACAATCGCGAGGGGCATATGGACGACACGCCACGTTCGCGCTCGCAGTCCCAATCGTCGGCGAAGTGCCGCTATGATTGCGACGGCGAAGATGGCCCACATGGCGACCACACCCCACGGGGAGAACGGCGTTGGCGATGAGAACAGAAGGGCGTCAATCATATCAGGGGGACTGGTGATCCAGAGGCCGGCGACGTGGACCACCACCGCCACGACCAGCGCGCCTCCGATCCAGTGATGTGCGCGTCGTCCACGATAAGCCGACAGTCCCGGCAAGTATCCGCCAATCAGCAAAGGCTGAACGAGCACAAGACCCAGTGCGATAATCCCTGCGAACCCGGCCAGTATGTAGAGCGGATCGCGCCATGCGAGCAGCGGGCTCGCTGCTGCAGCGGCGATCGGCACGCAAATGGCTGCTGCAAGGGCGGCCCAGATCAGGGTCACCTTCGCCAATCTCATCCCCGTGTTCCCAACTCGGTCAGGCCGGCTGAAGGACGAAGTGCGCCTCGAGGCTGGTATCTTTGGCGCTGCGCATCACGGGACGTAGAAAGACGGTTTTGAATTCACCACTGTCATAGGCGAGGTGACCATGTGGCTGGCCGAAGATCGGAATGATCTGCGGCATCTCGAGGCGGAACGCCCCGTTCTTGTCGGTGAGCGTGGCCCCATGACTACGCTCATCCCCCTCCCGCCCTTCGGTCGTGTGCGCCCAGATCTGAATGCGCTGCCCGGCAAGCGGGGCGCCGTCGCCTGCGCGGCGTACGGTGCCGGTCATCCAGAAGCCACCCTTGCCGATCCGATTCACGGTCGGCGCGCCCTTGAGGTAGTTGTTGGCCCCGCCCGGCATCGAAGGGGTCGGTGCGAGGCCTTCCGCGCGGGCGGGCACCAGCAGCCCGGAAACGCCGGTTGCCAGGACGGAGCCGCCGGCGACGAGGAGGTTGCGGCGGTTGAGTACGAACGTGTTCATGTAAGCTTCTCCTGCGACCGTGCAGTTATTTCGCCGAGAATACAACAACACGCGCGAGAGGCCCAGTTGCGGGAGGCGAAGCGCGCGACAGGGCGCAATAACAGTGTTGTGAACGGATGTGCCGTCGCTCAACCGGCGTCGTTGACGAGGCGCAGGAACTCATCCGGGAACGTGTAGCTCTCTTCCTGTCCAGCGTTTTGCTTGTGACGAGCCGTCCGCAAAACGAGGAACAGCCGAATTCCCCGCTTATGACAATTGGCAGCCCAGGCGGCAGACACTATTTGCAAACCTGGCTCTCGGCCGCACACATTTACAGTCATCTCGAGCAATCAACAGGGAGGAGCACAGTGAAAACAAAATATACAGTTGCGTTGTCGATGCTCGCTGGCATCGCAGTGGGCGCCGTCGCTATCCAGGGATTGCAGCGATGACGCGAACCGTTAGTATCGCGCGGAATGATCGCAATGTCCGCCTTGGCGCGTAAAGCGGACATACAACGACGTATCATGAGAAGTTGAGAGGGAGACCCGTTACATGAGCATTGCCGATCCCAACAAAACGATCCTGACGGGCGAGAACCCGTTTATCCGCTTGAGTCCGAAGGACGGCGAGCCGAACTCGACCGAGGCGAGCTATTGGCGGATCATCTTTTCGCCGGCTGGTCCCGGACACGTTCTCTACTTGAAGAGCGAGCTGACGGAAGGTCGGTGGCGCATTTACTCCGACAACATCGCGATGGCGCGGTGGCTGCAGTCTACCGTACAAGGCATGCTCAATACCGAACTTTCCGACACAACTATCCCCTGTGCGGACGCGCAATTCTCCAAAGCGGGAGATCCGCGCTACTTCTGGACCGAACACATCAAGTCGCACGGCGAAGACATCTCACTTACCTGGTTCGATATCGGCGAACCGCTGCTCATCCACTCGCAGCCGAACCAGATTCCCGACCGGCGCTACGGCGTGTGCACCGTGCTGATCCCGGCGCTCGGCACCCGTCTCGTCCGCAACGGCGTCGAGGCGAAAGGGCGGTCCTGGCCGCGGGAACGCGAGGGGCGGCCATTCTCGACGTCGGCGTTGGCATTCTCGGAAAGCTGGACGGAAGCGGTCTGAGGCAGAGCTGCCAATCAGATCCCTAACGGTAACGGCCTGTTTGCAGCTACACCACAGCCCTTTGCCCCTGCGCGAAGGGGCTGAGACCCAGCCATTGCTGCATCGATCTGGCGATCGAGCTGTCGCCGGTGACCTTGATGCGGCCGGCTTCGACTTCGCTGTGGAGCTTGGCGACGCCCATCCACACCGCAGTCATGGCGCGCAGGGGACAGCTGACATAGAGGTCGACGTCGTAGCCGGGATCGGTGAGGCAGAGGTCGACCTTCTCGCGCTCGACCACCAGCCACCATGATTTCCGGTCCGGCCGCATTTCCGGATAGATGAAATTGATGGTGGTGCGGCGCGGCGGCAATGGCGTGGGCTGCAGGTTGCGCCGCATGTCCCACATCAACAGCCCGGGATCGAGATTTTTCAGCGACAGCGTCGACTCGACCCAGCGCTGCCCCCAGAAACCGAGCGACATGACGATGCCGCGCAGATCTTCGCCCGCCTCGGTCAGCTTGTAGTCCATCACGCCGTGCTGACCGGTGGGGACCGCGACGATCACGCCGGCTTCTTCCAGCTCCTTCAGCCGCTTCGACAGCAGCGTCGGCGACATCCGCGGCACGCCGCGGCGCAGTTCGTTGAAGCGCGTGGTGCCGCAGAGCAATTCGCGCAGCACCAGCGCGGTCCAGCGGTTGCAGAAGATCTCTGATGCCATCGCCACCGGGCAGAACTGCCCATAGCTTCCGCGTTCGCTTTTGTCGGGCAACGGGGATCTCCTCATGCACGCGCGGGGGCAGTACAGATACTATACTGGTCTGGCCTGCCGGCGGCCATAGCGAAGCGAATAAACCAATGTTTACAGTGGCCTGTTTTCCAGGCGGCGCATCGCCGCCGCGGCAGTACACTTCCTGAACTGGAGGGATCTTGCGCCCGGGCCTAGTTTCCGGGGCATTAGACATCTCGCTTACTCGCGGATGTCCCAATGAATGGAGGGATGACCATGAGCAGCAACACCGCACGCGCCATCGATGCGACAACGCACCGCAGCCCCATCGAGATCGCCCGCGAACTTGGCCCCGTCTTCGCCAAGCGCGCTGAAACCGCCACCGACGAGGACCAGTTCGTCGCCGAGAATTTTGCCCTGCTGAAGGAAGCGGGCCTGGTCGAGGCCGGCGTCCCCACTGAACTTGGCGGCGGCGGCGCCAGCATCGATGAGCTCGCCGAAATGCTGCGCATCCTCGGCCAGCATTGCGGCTCCACCGCGCTGGCGTTTTCCATGCACACCCATCAGGTCGCGATTCCCGCCTGGCGCTGGAAGGTGCAGAAGGCGGCGCCCGTCGAGCCCTTGCTCAAGCGCATCGCTGCCGAGCGCATCTTTTTGCTGTCGAGCGGCGGCAGCGACTGGATCGGCGGCTCCGGCAAGGCCGAGAAGGTCGACGGCGGTTATCGCATCACCGCGCGCAAGGTGTTTGCCTCCGGCTCGCCGGCCGCGAACCTGTTCATGACCACTGCCGTGCTGGAGAGCGAAGGCGAACCGGCACAGGTGTTGCACTTCGGTCTGCCAATGAACTCGCCGCAGGTGAAGGTGATGGACAACTGGCGCACGCTTGGCATGCGCGGCACCGGCTCCAACGACGTCTTGATCGACGGCCATGTGGTGCCGGAGGCGGCCGTTGCGGTGAAGCGCAAGGCCGGCGAATGGCATCCGCTGTTCCAGATCATCGCAACCATCGCGTTCCCGCTGATCTATTCGGTCTATCTCGGCGTCGCCGAGAGCGCCCGCGACGTCGCGGTTGGTGTCGCGAAAAAGAAGAAGGTCGACAACCACATGATCCAGCTCGCCGGCCGCATGGACACCGAGCTGGCTGGTGCGCGCCTTGCTCGCGAACACATGCTGGCGGCGGTGCGGCTCGATGCGCCTTCGGCCGAGACCATCAACCAGGTGATGACGGGCCGCACGCTCGTCGCGCGCCACGCCATTGCCACCGTAGAGCTTGCGATGGAGCTCGCCGGCGGCGCCGGCTTCTACCGCGCCACCGGGCTGGAGCGTCGCTTCCGCGACATCCAGGCCGCGCGCTACCACCCGCTGCAGGCCGGCCCGCAGGCACAATACGCCGGCTCGATGGCGCTCGGCCTGCCGGTGGACAAGGTGTACTAGGATACGCACGGCTCCCGAGAGAAGCGCTTGAGGGGTCTGTCTCCGAAGGAGGGGCCCTTCACCCGCTCGCGATTTTTACTCTTGCGCGCGCAGAGAGAGGCATTGGAGCAGCCCGAGTGTTGATTGATGGGATGCACTTTCTCGGGAGATGGCGGACAGCGCGTGATCAACGGTTAGCTGGCTAGCGCGACGCCGTTGCGCCGCCGATGATGTCCGTTTCAACGGGCAGGGCGGACCTCACCACTGCGAGCGCGTTGACATTCGAAAATGACCCAATACGGACGTGTTCCAGAAATCCCACGCTGCTTTTCCCGACGTGCTATATTCTCGGCTGCCGAGCGGCTCGAATTCCGGTGAACGACCATGAGGCGGCGCGATTTTATTGGCTTGATCACGTCTGCAGCGGTATCGCTTCCACGGCTGGCGGTCGCGCAAAAGAAGCCCGTGCGGATCGGTTGGCTCGTATTCGGCGGTGGATCGCTGGGGCGGATCGATCAGTCGTTGAAAGAGGCGCTTTCGCAGGGCGGCCTTGTTGACGGCAGCAATCTGCAGATCATTTACCGTTATGCGAACGGCCACGCCGCGCGCCTGCCGGAGTTGGCGGAGGAACTTGTTGCGCAGAAGCCCGACCTTCTGCTTGCGGTTGGCGGTGACATTCTCAAGGCGCTGTTTGATGCAAGCAACGGCACCATACCTGTCGTCGGCGGCGTCAGCGACAGTCCGGTACGTTCAGGACTAGCCGTGTCACTGGCCAACCCGGGCAAGAATTTTACCGGTGTGACATTTCTTACCGATGAAATGGCAGCCAAGCGGATGGAGCTGCTAAACGAGGTCGTGCCAGACGCAAAGCGGGTGAGCGTAATTTTCAATCCGCAGCATCTCGATGACGAGCTTACCTTCGCACGGAAAGGAGCCCAATCGTTTAGTATCGATGTAACAGCGCATCCCATCAGCAACCCGGAAGAGCTGGAAGCCGCGCTTCGTTCAGCAAGTGCCAGTGGCGCGAACAGTTTGTTTGTGGTCGCTTCGCGACTGACTAGTTTGGTTGCCCCGAGAATTGCTCAGTACGCATTGGAGCAGCGGCTCCCGGTCATCGCTGCGTGGCGCGAATTTGCCGCCAGCGGGGCCTTGTTGTCCTATGGACCGGATAGGATCTTCGAGGCCAAGCGGCTTGCAGGTTACGTGCAGAAGGTGTTGAGGGGTACCAAACCGGCCGACCTGCCGATCGAGCAACCTGTCAAGTTCGAGCTTGTGCTCAATCTGAAAACAGCACGCATTATAGGATTGCCGATTAGCCGAGATTTAATGCTGCGCGCAGATGACCTTATCGAATAGCTACGACGGATTCCGCTTGTGGCACTTTTGGGATATGCCCCCCGATCCTGAGAATGTCCGTTCACCGGAGCAGCAAGACGGGCCGAAACCGTAACGCATGAGCGAGTGGCTGAAGTCTCCCGGCTTACAGCCGCCGAAGTAATTGGCAATGGCTGCTAGCTATTACGCCTACGTCATTGGTCATGACGGTAGTATCCGGAACCGCATCGAAGTCCTCTGTGATAGGAGGCGTGACGACGGGACGGAGCGCCCCGGCAGGATCACTCGGCCGAGTTCACGCGGATTTCGGATTGGACGAGCCTGCATCCCTTAGCTTCGGCGCAGCGGTCCATCGGAACAACAAGCATCTCCCTCAACCTGCGTTGCTTCTCTTCTTGGGAAAAAGGGGGCGCTAACTGGTCGGCTCTTCTCCGAATCTCGCTTTCCAAAGCGGCTCGCTGGTCAGGAGCAAGAGCCTTCCCAGCCGTCATTAAGAGGAAACCAACCAGGTCATGCCGCCGTAAGTCCAAATCCAGAATGATGAGCCCGAAAGGACCATCGGGGATGCTCACCCGCTTAAAAATGCAAGCGTAGCTGTCCTGGCAAAGCGAATATTGCTTCAGGTTCACGTACCGCATGCTGCATTCCGGAGGCGTTTCCATACGAACGACGCAGACCGCCAGATCCGGCGCATTTTTGTTGATGGCCGTCGGAGCGCGCGCCCCGCCAAGGCCTGGAATGCCGTCCCAAGGTTCTCCGTCGGCCTTCGTGGGGTCGGCCGCCACGGTGATGCTGATGGGTTTCCCTTCACCGGCCAGGCAGTTGGCGGGGAACACCAAAATAAACAAAATGGCCCACAACGACCGTCGGTTTATGCGCGAATGCCAACTAGCGACTCGGTGAGAGCGCCTGAACAAGCACAACCGGCGTAGTTGCATATAGGGCATCCGACAGGTTTTTCCTGACACGGGCCGCTTCATTGATGATCCTTTTGCGAGATCAAGATATTCTCGCGTACGGATGCGTCAACACCTTAGCGACAGCTCAGGAAAATCAGTGGCGCATCGGCATCCCGTCCTAAGCAGAGAGATTTGACGCCTGTGTTGCGGCGACCGGTTGAGCCGGCACGCCAGAAGCGGACGTTCCGGTCAGGTCGGCTTCTGACCGAAAACGGACATACGCGAGAAAAGTGCCTTTCAGGGCGGCATCGTGATTTCGAAGCGTGTTAGGCTTTCGCCTGCGACGATTGAACGGGGCAGTGTCCCCGGGGGCCTGGAATTTCGACAATTTGGGAGTGATACCGGCGGCGCGCGCGGCACTCTGCCGGATCTTAATTCGTCCGCACGCATGACGCCGGATCCGGCGAGGACATCGAAATGAAACGACGCGAGTTCATTACGATCATTGGCGCTGCGGCTGCATCGTGGCCGCTTGCGGCGCATGCACAAGAGCGCGTGCGGCACATCGGCGTGTTGCTGCCCGCAGCCGCGGACGATGCGGGAATGCAGGCCCGAATCGCGGCATTTCATCAGGGCCTGGAGCAATCGGGCTGGACCATCGGCCGCAACGTGCGCATCGACACCCGCTGGGCCACGACCGATGCCGCTGAGATTCGCAGGCACGCGGCGGAATTGGCCGCGCTTGCGCCCGACGTCATCCTGGCCCATGCCGCCACGACCGTGGGGCCGTTGCTGCAGGCGACCCGCACCGTACCGGTCGTGTTCCCGGCCGTCGTCGATCCGGTCGGCGCCGGCTTCGTCGACAGCCTGGCGCGGCCGGGCGGCAACGCCACCGGTTTCATGAACTACGAATACAGCCTGGCGGGCAAATGGCTGGAACTGCTCAAACAGATCGCGCCCGGCCTGACACGAGTAGCAGTCCTTCGGAATGCCGCCACAGCCTCCGGCCCAGGCCAGTTCGCCGCCATCCAGGCCGTGGCGCCGACGCTCAGCGTGGAGGTGAACCCGGTCAACGTGCGCGACGCCGGCGAGATCGAGCGCGCCGTCGCCGTCTTCGCGCGTGCTCCGAACGGCGGGCTGATCGTGACGGCGAGCCCGTTGGTGCAGCGTCATCGCGATCTGATCGTCGCGCTGGCGGCCCGGCACAAACTGCCCGCGATCTACTTCGAACGCCTCTTCGTCGCCGCCGGTGGGTTGCTCTCCTATGGGCCTGATCAGATCGACATGTATCGCCGGGCGGCCGGCTATGTCGACCGCATCCTCAAAGGCGAGAAGCCCGCCGAGCTCCCGGTACAGGCACCGACCAAGTACGAGCTGGCGATCAATCTCAAGACCGCCAAGACGCTCGGCCTCGCTGTGCCGCAGACACTGCTCGCCGGCGCCGACGAGATGATCGAATAAGGAGCCGATGTCATGCTATCTTTCGGACATCACGCGATGCCTGAATCGGGTCCGTAGTGTACGATAAGCGGACGTCCCGTGATCGCTTGAACGCATGGTTTCCGCCGGTCTCTACCTGTGCCTTGAGAACGGTGTCGCCTCGCGCGCAAGTGAAATCTTGCGATCCGCGTGCGACAAATCAACCCGACGGGCAAATCAGTTCCGGTTTTCGGAAATCATGTCAAGTCCAAAAATTCCGAAAATCAAAAATATTTCTCTTTCCTTCGACCCCAAATCACCGGTTCATTCTTGGCCATCCCGTCCCACTCAGAGGGCGTCGGCCGTCGTCACGACGAGGGGCGGGTTGCGGTGGACGTAACAGTTGCGATTGACGGTCGCGGCTGATGCGTACGGTGAAAGCGTGTGGTCCTGGCGCCCGTAACGGCGTCAAGTCTTTCGGGAGCCAACGCTTCCGAGGGGCGACGGTGGCAATAGAGGCCGTCTCACCGGGGAGAGCGCGTCATAAGCCGTAAAGCCATTGCGCAGGGAATGTCGGATGCTCTCCGCTGCCCTGTATGCTCGTGTGCAGCTTTGTTTGCACTATTCGCACATGAGACCGCGGGTGCAGCGCGCATCCGGCATTCCCTGCGCCCTCTGGATTTGGGGGCGAGAAGTTTCCAACAAACCTCGGGCGCATCGCGTCGCGAGAATGCGGGCACATATCTTCGTCGTCCCGGCCTTGAGCCGGGACCCATACGCCGCGGCCCATCGATGAGATCGCCGGCGTTAGAGACCTTGTTCCACAATGACCGCCGCGGAGTATGGGTCCCCCGATGCGCAATTGCGCATCTGAGCTCAAGGCCGGGACGACAGCGTTGTTTGAAATTCGAATCCGTTGCAACGCACCGGCTGCACCAGCCCCGCTACACCGGCTGGTAGCTCTCCGTCGCGCAGGTGTCTTCCGCCTCGACCTGGCGGCGATCGAAAATCGCGCCGTTGGAAATCGTGATGCGATAGGTTTGCGTGCCGAGCGGCTTGCCGTTCACCGAGGTCAGATCGGCTTTGACGCAGGCGGTCCAGCCCGTTCCGCGCAGCTCGGGGCGCGGCGCCGAGAACTGTACGCCCCTCGGATTGGATGCCGCCAGGAACACCGAATCCAGTTTTTCGCTGAGCAGACGCTTGAGGTCCGGCGGCGCCTCGGGCGGCGGCGGTTCGGGCGCTTTGGCGCGCATGAATTCCGGCACCGGCGAGCGGACGTCGGCAAAGCCGCAGCCTGCCAGCACAAGCGCAACGCCCGCGACCAACGCAATGTGAACAATCACCCGCCCCATCGCCGGCTTTCTACCCCGGGACGGCGAAAATTGCGCCCCCCGGCGGCAATCAAATTGTGCGGCCGAGCGGGCCGCGCCGATCAACATTTGCTGAACGGCGCATCCGGACAGGCTATCATGCCCCCGATCCCGGGATTGCCATCATCCTGGCGGAACGTCGCCGAGATGGCGAAGAAAGCAGGGGCGATGAAGACCATTACGATTGCGGCATTCATTCTGGCGTTGCTTGCGGTGCCGGCGCACGCCCAGGGCCGGCGACAGCAAGGGGGTGCTGAGGAAACGAGGGCGAAGCAGCAGGACACCAAGCCGAAGGTGGACGAGAAAGCCTACAAGGCTGCGCTCGAGCGAATTCCCGAACCGAAGGAAAAATACGATCCCTGGGGCGTCGCGCGTCCGGCGGAACCCGCCAAGAAAACCAGATAATCCAAGAATTCCGGTAAACCAAATTGATTACATCAAATCGCGCGGGCTTTATGCCTGCGACAAATTCGTCGTTGAACTGAGTCTGTGTCCCACCTCACACTGCCTGACTTGCTTGAACCTTTACCACCAGGACCTCGACCAATTTGCAGCCTGCATTGCCGGAGGTGGCCCCATGTTTCGTCACGCGCTTTTCCATTTGGTATTTCCGGCGGCGCTGCTGCTGGGCGCGCATTCCGCCTCCGCCGAAAGCCGCCTCGCGCTGGTGATCGGCCAATCGGCCTATAAATCCGTTCCGGCGCTGCCCAATCCGATCAACGATGCCAAGGCGGTCAGCAAGATGCTGATCGATTCCGGCTTCGAGGTTTCGACCGTTTCCGATCTGTCGCAAAGCCAGATTCGCGATCAGCTCTCGGAGTTCGCCGGCAAGGTCGCGTCCAAGGGCGGCGATTCGATCGCGCTGGTGTATTACGCCGGACATGGCGTGCAGATCGACGGCGAGAATTTTCTGGTGCCGGTCGACATCGATCCGAAGCGCGAATCCGACATTCCGATCCAGGCGGTGCGGCTGAACGACGTCCTGAACACGCTGACCTCGGCGCCGAGCAAGATGCGTATCCTGCTGCTCGATGCCTGCCGCAACAATCCGTTCCCCGGCATAGCCAAGAGCGCGGGCGGCGGGCTCGCGATCATCGACGCCAAGATCGGCGCGCCGAATACGTTCCTGTCGTTCTCGACCTCGCCCGGTGCGGTGGCCGAGGACGGCACGGGCAGCAACAGTCCGTACACCACCGCGCTGATCGCCGCGGCCAAGGAAACCAACATTCCGATCGAGGAAACCTTCAAGCGCACGCGCGTGTCGGTCAACAAGGCGACCGACGGGCGGCAGACGCCGTGGGACAGTTCCTCGCTGACGGAGGATTTCAGATTTTCGGGCACCCCGGTGGCCGGCCCGAAACTGGCCGCGACCAAGAAAACCGTCGAGGAATGGACCCGCGAACTGAAGGGCAAGCCGGTCGAGGCCGCGAACGAAATCATCGTTGCCGACGGCACCGATGAATCCTACGAGGCGTTTGCCAATCTGTACGCGCAGACTCCGCTCGGTGCACTGGCCCGCGACTGGCTCAATCGGCACAAGCGCATGGTGGCGTGGAACAATGCGGTCATCGCCAACACCGCGGCGGGCTATCGCGCCTTCCTGACGAGATTCCCGGACAGCGATTTGACGCCGACCGCGCGCACGATGGAAGAACGCCTGCGCAACCGTCCCGAGATCATCCCGGCGGTGGCGGTCGGCGGTGGCGCTACGCCGCAGAACGTCGCGCTGACCTGTCCCTGCACCCCGCCGGCCTCAGCGCCGCAACTGAAGAAGAACAATACGCCGATCAAGCGCGTCGATCCGGATCCGCCCAAGCGCGTCGAGCGCGCGCCGCCAAAGCGGGTGCGCGGGCCCGACTACTATGAGGATGAAGTGGTCTATCGCCGCCCGCCGCCGCGCGAGGT
The DNA here is from genome assembly GCF_018130105.1 of Bradyrhizobium sp. AUGA SZCCT0160. Lineage (NCBI taxonomy): Bacteria > Pseudomonadati > Pseudomonadota > Alphaproteobacteria > Hyphomicrobiales > Nitrobacteraceae > Bradyrhizobium > Bradyrhizobium sp. AUGA SZCCT0160. The sequence continues at coordinate 53,692 of NZ_JAFCMD010000020.1, read as the reverse complement.
GTATGAGCCCGTGGGGCCGCCGGTCGGCATCGGCATCGGGATTGGCATCGGTGGCGGCGGCTATGGTGGTGGCGGTCATCAGGGCGGCCGGGGTCGATACTGAGGCGGCAATCACGTCATCGATGTTGCAAGAGAGCGCCGCCCGTGCGGCGCTTCTCGTTGCCGGCGACGTGCGAAAACCTAAGCGTGCTCTGTTTGAGAATCTCATGTAGCGCAGCGTAATTGCGAACAATCGATTCAACACACGCGGTGCTTGCGCATGCCTTTGCATTTCGATTACGACATTGACCGGGAAACGTGCTGACGCGGTTTTCCGGCATTGGTGCCGGCTTTCGCCGTCATGCGCCAAGGGAGAGCATCATGAAGACGAGTGTTTCGATTCTGTTTGCGGCGGCGCTTACGCTTCCGCTTGGACTTGCATCCGTTCCGGCGCATGCCGTCGTGCTCGATCTGTCGACCATGACCTGCAAGCAGTTCGTCGATGGTGGTGATGACACCATCAAGATGGTGCTGACCTGGATGGACGGCTGGTACAAGGGCGACTCCGACGAAGCGATCATCGACACCGACGTGTTCGTCGAGAACGCCAAGAAGTTCGGCACCTACTGCGGAAAGAATCCGACGATGAGCATCGTCAATGCCGCTGAATCGGTCCTCGGCAAGTAAATCACCTACAGCATCGCGAACGCGCTCGAGACCATCGCCACCGGCTTGTTGTCGGTGGCGCTGGAGAGCGTGACGCGGCCGAAGCTCATGGTGCGCCCGAGGCGAACCACGCGCGCATCGGCCAGCACGTCGGAGGCGGTGACCGCGCGCATGAAATGCGTGGTCTGATCGACCGTCGTCATCGGGCGATAGCCGCGATTGGCGGCGACGTTGGCGATCACCATCGCCGTGTCGGCAAACGCCATCAGCGCCTGGCCGGAGACAACGCCGCCATTGCGGCACAGCCGTTCCGAGAACGGCATGCGCAGGATCGCACCGGGCTGCCAGTCGGCCGATCCAGCCTGCGGCGGGGTGAAGTCGAAACCCTCGATCGACAGATTGAGGTCGAGCACCCACGGTGCAAACACCTCGTCCAGCACCCGCTTTGCTTCCGCGATGCCGAATGCCGCCGTCTGTTGCTGTTGCATGAATGATTGTTCCTCGGACGATATTGCGTTCCGCCCATTGTAAGGGGCATTCGGCCGCAATGACCATGGCACCCCCGCTCGGCATTCCCAAACGTCCGGCCTGCATTGGCTTGAAAATGCCAGACTTGAGGGGCATGATCGCCACTTCGGGGAGTGGGGCGCGTTCATGTTTCGCCGGGTGGTGTTGATTTCGAGCTTGATTGCCGTGGGCCTTGCGCTTAACGGCTGCACCAAATGCGGACCGATCTGGGACGACTGGATGCAATCCCCCAAATCCTGCAAGTCGGACCGGCTTTGATCGCGCGCGCTTGGCGGCGCGGCTGCGGCGGTGATATACGCCCGAAAACGCCGGGGGGAGAGTGTCCCAAAGGAGAGCCTGTTATGAGAATTCTGAGCGCGGCTGTGATGATGGTGTTGCTGACGGCGCCCGCTTACGCGCAGATGCCCAACCTGAACCTGATGCCGGAAGTCGTCACCAGGACTCCGGAGGAGAAGGAACAGGATGCGATCAAGGACAAGGCTTACAAGGAGTCGCTGAAGAAGATTCCCGACTCCAAGGCGTCTTCCGATCCGTGGGGAACCGTACGCAACAACGACACGCCCAAGGCGGCTGCGCCAGCCAAGCCGAAGACCGGCAGTGCGGCCAATACCCCTCGCTAGCCGAAAGGCCCCATAGCGCAGACTCGGAATTGTTCTCCGCCGGCTCTATATTGAACGTGTCGTCATGTGTTTCGGAGTTGCGACATGGTCATGCGTCCGCGGGATCTGGCCAGCCGGATGGCCTCTCGGCGCAAGCCGGATGACGGCTATCTGCGCGAGACCTTCACGCTGCCGCGCGAGGTAGCGCGGACGAGGGCGCGCGATTTCCTCAGCCGCTATCCCAAGGCGGCCTATTTGAGCGCGGTCGAAAGCTGGCGCGAACTGCCCGGCGGCGACATCGAATTCACGATGCGGCGGCTTCCCAGCGCAGACTAGCAGGGCGAACTAGCCAGATGCGCTTTTTTTCCGCTCGCGGTTGATCCGCAGCTGTACCCGTCGCACTGCGAGCAGATAGAGTTTGGCTTCGGTCTTGCCGGTGATGACCCTGTCGTCAATCCGGAATTGCCATTTCCAGATACCCGGCGCAACCGCAGTCACGGTGTATTCGACGCCCTTGTAGATCATGAAGCAGCCCTGTCCGACCCAAGCCGCATTCAATCCGAGATTGTCACTTTAGATTGTAAATATTATTTGATGCCCGTTGAGGGAATGGGTGGGCGCGGGGCCCCGAATTCGGAGGTCGCTTCGCGATCGGTGTGCCTGAGCTCGCGGTCGATCTTCAGCTGAACGCGGCGCATGGCGAGCAGGAGCAGTCTTGCTTCCGTTCGTCCCGACCTGACGAGGTCACCAATCCGGAATTGCCAGTTCCAGATCCCCGGGGTTTCCGATCGTGTCAGCGTATATTCTATGCCTTTGTGATTCATAGGGAATCTCCCCATGCGCCAACTGAATTAACTGAGTTGGGCGGGTAAAGTTTCCATTGTCCGATAGCGTCTATTGCGGTCGTCTAAGGTAAGCGCGCCCGTGACAGGTCGTGATCGCTATGCGAGGGGACAATCCCGCGTTCGGCTGTTGGGGTGGCCAACCCGCCTTGCCGGCGCTCCCACGAGCCGTGGCTTGTTGCTTGCCGGCAGCGGCCTGCAATGTCCGCAGAGGCAGTCTTTGACCTTCCTGACCTGTCCAAAACGCACCGCGCCGCGCAAGCGGAATATGGTCGCTTGGCGGCGCAGGCTTATACCCCGAGTGATGCAATGTCCCAGGCAGCAATATGTCTTGGCGGCCCTGCAAAAGGTTCAACGTCTCCTGTTAAAAAAATCCGATGCTGAAACGAAGCCATCGCTGCCGCCGTATCTGTCTGACGGCGGGGTGGTCCTCCAGATTATTCCCCGCTGTCGGCGACCCCGACCGTATGGCCCCATGCGGCGGGGTCGTTCTGCTGTGGCGACGCGATCGGCGCGGGGCTTAATCGAACGTGACGCCGATGCGCTTATCCTTGCGCCAGACGATATGGCACGGCCGCTTCAACTGTTCTGATGGCACGAACAATGTGAAGCGGTCCGGGATGAACAGCGGGGTCACGACCTCGAGCGCTGCGCCGGAGGCCGAGAGATTCCGAACGGTGCAATCGATCCCGCCGCCGCCGAACTCAATGGTTCCGGCCTTCAACGTGCGACGCCGCGGTGCGATCCGGGTCTCGTCCATAGCCCCATTATAGCACTGATTCACTCGCAAAGGGATGGTGGGCCGGGGTTCGCGCGGGGGTAAGGCGCGAACACAAGGCGAAAAACTGGCGACCATCCGGTTGGGAACTTTGTTCTTGTCCGGAGAACTACGGGGAAGGCCGCCAATGAAAGGCGGCCTCTTCAAAGCGTCGGTTAGGGCAGGGTTGTCGCGATGTTCCTGATGGTGCCGGTATGGAAGCGAATGACCGCCACGACATGGTGGTAAAGATCGCTCAAACGGCCGCCGCCGTTCACCGCGTCCAGTTCGTCGATGGTCAGTTCGCCGACGTTCAGTTCATCGATAGGCTTCTGGCCAATCTCAATCATGCCTCTCTCCTTTGATGGGGATTGCGACAATCACGTTGCAAGGGTGCGCTCGGATGTTCCCGTTGGCTGTGATGGCTGGCACACTCGAAACTGAGCCGCTGCACGTTTCAAATCTGGCCGGTGCCGTTTTGAAATCGCGTCGAGCGAAGGCACCGATCAATTCGCCGATCGTCGCCGCACAAGTTGCGTTGAGCGCGGTCCGCTGAGCTTCCCGCAACTGGCCGAAATCGGACATCAGGCATGGCGCCGGCGGCGTCCTCAAACAAAAGAGGCCGCCAAGGCGGCCTCTCAATTCCGGTTTGACGGACCGGCACTATCGCATGTGCAGGGTCATCTTCTGCGGCGATACCAGCGGCTGGTGCACGGCGTCCAGCAAGCGGGCGCCCAACGCCTTGAGGTACGCGTCGACGATCCGGTCGAGGATGGCGCCGCCGCTGACCTGTTCGAGTTGTTCAAACGACATTTCGCAGATTTCGTTGTTGAGTTCGGTCATGTCCGTCTCCTGTTTGCGTGGGCAGGACCATTCCCGCCACCCTGGATGACAGGGATAGGCGGTCTCGCGACGGACTGCTGTGATGATCGTCACACGACGGCTCAGATGCAAAATCGCGAAAACAACCCCATGCAAAGGAGAATGGGCGGCCGACGTCGCCGAGTGGATACCGGCCGACATTGAACACCCGAGAAGGCAAAGTCGGCCACTCAAAAGCACAGCGCCGCCAAGCTGAATAATGCTTGGCGGCGTTGCACCAGAGCTGGAAATTGCAATACCCCAGCCTGGAGAATACGTCGGGGACAGGACAAGGTTTCTAAAAAGTGCCGCAGAATTTCGGGAACAAGTGGCAATGGGCGGAGTTGTAAAGGCGCTGCCAGTCCCCAGTTGCCCCGGCAGCATAAGCGGCCCCAGTGCCTCTTCCCCGAGGCTGGGGCCGTTTCTTTGGGCGCGCCAAGACAGCTTCGAGGGGACGGCAGGCGGCAGGGCTTCGATTGCTACAGCGCGCCCTGTTTTGCCTTGCTGGAGAGAGCAACGATCAGGATAGCAATACGCTCGGAACCTTGTTCACGGTCGGAGAACTACGGGCAGAGCCGACTCGGGCGACCTCGTTTACGCGACCGGCGGGTAGCTGGGCTTCGGAAGGCTGATTATCGAAAGGGATCATTAACTTAGACCGGGACGGAAGGGGCGAAGGACCGCTCACCTTAAAAGAACATATTGCGAACAGAGAACAAAGATGGTACAAGTTCTCATCGTCAATCGAATCCCTTTAGATCCCTCGTCGTCCGTTTGTCCCGCTAGCGAATCCCCGCCATAAGGAGCACCCATGTCCGCCACTGCCCTGCGTATCGTCGAAGGATCCTCCATGGATAAGACCAAGGCCCTGTCCGCCGCGCTCTCCCAGATCGAGCGCCAGTTCGGCAAGGGGTCAGTGATGAAGCTGGGCAAGAACGATCGCTCGATGGATATCGAGACGATTTCGTCAGGCTCGCTTGGGCTGGACATCGCGCTCGGCGTCGGCGGCCTGCCGAAAGGCCGCGTGGTCGAAATCTACGGGCCGGAATCATCAGGCAAGACCACGCTGGCGCTGCACACGGTGGCCGAAGCCCAGAAGAAGGGCGGCATCTGCGCCTTCATCGACGCCGAACATGCGCTCGACCCGGTCTATGCCCGCAAGCTCGGCGTCAACATCGACGAACTCCTGATCTCGCAGCCCGACACCGGTGAGCAGGCGCTGGAAATCTGCGACACGCTGGTGCGCTCGGGTGCGGTCGATGTGCTGGTGGTGGACTCCGTCGCTGCCCTGGTGCCGAAGGCCGAACTCGAAGGCGAGATGGGCGATGCGCTGCCCGGCCTGCAGGCGCGGCTGATGAGCCAGGCGCTGCGCAAGCTCACCGCCTCGATCAACAAATCCAACACCATGGTGATCTTCATCAACCAGATCCGCATGAAGATCGGCGTGATGTACGGCTCGCCGGAGACCACCACCGGCGGCAACGCGCTGAAATTCTACGCCTCGGTTCGCCTCGACATCCGCCGCATCGGCGCGATCAAGGAACGCGATGAAGTCGTCGGCAACCAGACCCGCGTCAAGGTCGTAAAGAACAAGCTGGCACCACCGTTCAAGCAGGTCGAATTCGACATCATGTATGGCGAGGGCGTCTCCAAGATGGGCGAAATCCTCGACCTCGGCGTCAAGGCCGGCATCGTCGAAAAGTCCGGCGCCTGGTTCTCCTATGACAGCCAGCGGCTCGGGCAGGGCCGCGAGAACTCGAAGGCGTTCCTCAAGGCAAATCCCGACATGACCGCAAAGATCGAGGCCGCGATCCGCCAGAACTCCGGTCTGATCGCCGAACAGATTCTCGCCGGTCCCCCCGAGCGCGACGCCGACGGCGAAGAGCCGGCCGACGAATAGCACTTTCCGAAGTCTCGGATCGCATGATCCGGGTTTCGACATAGCGGGTGCTGAGGACGTTGAGTTGCCGACGTTCTCAGTGCCCGTTTTGTTTTGCGTATGCGGGTGAACTGACATGACGCGGTTGGTTTTGACATCGAGCGATTCGGCAGGCGGGTGTCTCCTGCGCGCCGGAGTCGGCGATATCGTTATTCCGCTTGGCTTCCGGTTCGTCTGGGACGAGTTGCCATCGGACGTGAAGCTGGAAGCCATGTTGGGGCCGGGCTCGCTGGACCATTTTCCACCGCACCGGCTTGGAGAGTTTCATTTGAAAGGGATGGGGGCGCTCGATCTCTGCGAGCGCTGCGAAGCCGTTGAATTCTGGTTTGATCCGGCCCCCAACTCGCAACTCATCCTCGTGCAGCTTCTGGATTGCTTGAGCTCGCGTGAGCGTAGTGTCTCGAAGCTGACCCTATTCCAGGCAGACGTCGACATTGCCAAACAGGTTCCGGAAGCGATTTCAGAATGGAAGCCTCCGGCTGTCAAAATCCGGAACGAGCATCTTGAAGCCGCCAGTTGGCCTGGCAGGCATATCGACAGCCGACACCTCAACAATGGGCTGATTTGCTTCAGAAGGAAGTCAGCGCCCTGCCGCAGCTTCGACAGGTCGTGCTGGAGTTACTCGAAGAGCTTCCCATGCCTTTAACCGGCCTGGGCGCGACCGAAATGCGAATGCTGGAACTGGTCGCTGCCGGTGACGCAACTCCGTTCGACGTCTTTCCGGGCCACAACAAGCGCAACACGCGACGTGTATTCGGCTATTGGGAGGTTGGCGAGCTGCTGGATGGGCTGGCGCGCGGTCCGGCACCTGCCGTGGCCGGCCTTGAGGAGGGACCGTTCACCGACGAGATGCATGCTGACGAGGTCCGTCTCGCGAGATACAGGCAGAGCAAACTGTCGCTGACCCCGCTCGGCGAGGCCGTTTTGGCGCAGGCTGAAGATTTCAGCCGGCACAATCCGATCCATCGCTGGTGGGGTGGGACGGAATTGACCAATGACAATCTGTGGCGATGGGCTCCGGCGAGCCGCATGCTGATCGCGCCTGAATAGACGGGTCCTGCTGACAGTAGCGGCGTCCTCGTATTCCTCTCAATGGGATGGTCGTGATGAAGCCTCTGATTCTGACCGGCTGGCTCGCCCCGGAATTCACCGAGCCGGAATTCGCCGATCTCGCGCTTAGTTTCTTCTTTCGCTTCGGCTGGGGACCATTGCCTTCGCCCGATGAACTCGCAACCTATCTCGGACCGCGCACGTCAGATGTTTTACGCGGCCATCACTGGTCGGACTTTGCCACCAACTGGAGCGGGAGCAAGAACCGAAGTCACAGAGACCTCAGCCTGGCCGAATTCTGTCAGCGATACGAAAGCGTCGAACTATGGTTCGACACGCGACCGAATGCTCAGTTGCAGTTGATCTGGCTACTTGATTATTTCCGGCCTTACCCGGAAACGATCGCCAGGTTGAAATTTCGTTTGGTTGACCTCGAAATGATCGGGCTTGACCGCCTCGGCAAGTGGCGGCCGCCGGTGGTCAACATCACCGAAAAGGAACTTGAGGTAGCGAGCGCAGCTTGGCGGGCATATGGGGCGCCGACCCCGAAAGGCTGCTTCGATCTGCTCGGCAGAGACTTGAGCGCCTTGCCGCTTCTCAAACCCGTCTTGATCGATCTGCTCGAAGAACTGCCGTCAAGTTCGACAGGGCTTGGCGCCTCGGAAATGCGGATGCTCGAGCTGATCGCGCGGGGATATTCGCTAACCAATGCGCTATTCTATCTCTACCAACTGCGCCAAACGCGCATCTTCGGCGAGTCGGAATTGGGCTATTTGCTGGACGGGCTTGCGCACGGCCCGCGGCCGGCGGTGCAAGGCCTCGACGAGCAACTGCGTACGCTCGATCGCGAAAAGTTGCGGGGGCGGCAAGAGGCGTACCAGCGAAGCGAGCTGTCGCTTACCGAATTCGGCGCGGCTGTTCTTGCCCACAAGGAAGACTTCAGCCGACACAACCCGATTGATCGCTGGTGGGGTGGCACGCACCTGACCAATGATAATCTGTGGCGCTGGAATCCGGCGTTGGTAGCGCCTTGATCTGTAGGATGGGTAGAGCGAAGCGAAACCCATCGCAAATGTCGATGCGCGCGCCGCCTAACGATGGGTATCGCTGCGCTCCACCCATCCTACGGTCGCGGTGACTAAGCTCACTCCGCCGCCTGAGCGTAATCCTCCACGGGCGGGCACGAGCACACCAGGTTTCGGTCGCCATAGACGTTGTCGACGCGGCCGACCGGGCACCAGTATTTGTCCGTCCGCGAGGTGCCGGCCGGGAAACAGCCCTCGGCGCGGCTGTAGGCGCGGGCCCAGGCGTCGTCGGCGATGTCGTGCACGGTGTGCGGGGCGTGGCGCAGCGGCGAGGCTTCGATCTTCCAGCGGCCCTTCTCGACCTCGGCGATCTCGTTGCGGATCGCGATCATCGCATCACAAAAGCGATCCAGCTCCGCCTTCGATTCCGATTCGGTCGGCTCGATCATCAGCGTGCCCGGCACCGGAAAGCTCATGGTCGGGGCGTGGAAGCCGTAGTCGATCAGCCTTTTCGCGATGTCGTCGACGGTGACGCCGCTAGTCGCTTTCAGCGCGCGGGGATCGACGATGCACTCATGCGCCACCCGGCCTTTTGCGTTCTTGTACAGCACCGGAAAATGCGAATCGAGTTTGGTCGCGATGTAATTGGCGTTGAGGATCGCGATCTCGGTCGCCCGCGTGAGGCCTTCGCCGCCCATCATCAGAATGTAGATGTAGGAGATCGTCAGGATCGAGGCCGAGCCGAACGGGGCGGCTGACACCGGTCCGATCGGATGCGGCACCGTGCCGTCGGTCGCGGGATGACCAGGCAGGAAGGGCGCCAGATGCGCCTTGACGCCGATCGGTCCCATGCCGGGGCCACCGCCGCCATGCGGAATGCAGAACGTCTTGTGCAAATTGAGATGGCTGACGTCGGCGCCGTAATCGCCGGGCCGCGACAGGCCGACCTGCGCATTCATGTTGGCGCCGTCGAGATAGACCTGTCCGCCATGGCCATGCACGATGTCGCAGATATCGCGGATGTGCTCCTCGAACACGCCGTGCGTCGAGGGATAGGTGATCATGATCGCGGCGAGATTTTTCGAATGCTTCTCGGCCTTCGCCCGCAGATCATCTACGTCGACGTCGCCTCTGATGTCACAGGCGACCACCACCACCTCCATGCCGACCATCGCGGCGGAGGCCGGGTTGGTGCCGTGCGCGGAAGAGGGGATCAGGCAGATCTTGCGATGTGGCTCGCCGTTTGCTGCGTGATAGCCGCGGATCGCCAGCAAGCCGGCATATTCGCCCTGCGCGCCGGAATTCGGCTGCAGCGAGATCGCGTCATAGCCTGTGATGTCGCACAGCGCTTTCTCAAGCCGCCGGAATAGCACGTGATAGCCGTTGGCCTGCTCGGATGGCGCAAACGGGTGCAGATTGCCGAACTCGGGCCAGGTCAGCGGGATCATTTCCGCCGTGGCGTTGAGCTTCATGGTGCAGGAGCCGAGCGGAATCATCGCGCGGTCGAGCGCGAGGTCGCGATCGCTGAGCTTGCGCATGTAGCGCAACAGCTCGGTCTCGGAACGGTGGGTGTGGAACACGGGATGGGTGAGAAACGCGCTGTCGCGTTTGAGAGCGGAGGGCAGCGTCTCGCGTGCGGTTACCTCGATGTCGGAATAGGCAAGCTTGCCGCCGAACGCGCGCCACACCGCTTCGACCGTCGCTTGTGTCGTGGTCTCGTCCAGCGCGATGCCGAGCGTGTGTTCACCGATGCGCAGATTGATATTTTCAGCGTGCGCCCGGACGATGATCTCGCTCTGCCTGGCACCCACATCCACCGTCACGGTGTCGAAGAACGCCTCGCTCTTCAACGCAACGCCCAGTTCTCGCAAGCCTGCCGCGAGCACGGTGGTCCGGCGATGCACGGTGCGCGCGATATGCGTCAGTCCCTCGGGGCCATGATAGACCGCGTACATCGAGGCGATCACCGCCAGCAGCACCTGCGCGGTGCAGATGTTGGAGGTAGCCTTTTCGCGGCGGATATGCTGCTCGCGGGTTTGCAGCGCGAGGCGGTAGGCCGGCTCGCCGCGCGAATCCACCGACAGCCCGACGATGCGGCCGGGCAGCGAGCGCTTCAGCCCATCGCGCACCGCCATATAGGCGGCATGCGGCCCGCCATAACCCATCGGCACGCCAAAGCGTTGCGCCGATCCGATGGCGATATCGGCGCCGAGTTCGCCGGGCGAGGCTAGCAGCGTCAGCGCGAGCAGATCGGCGGCGACGACGGCAAGCGCCCCCTTGGCGCGCAGCGCGGCAATCACGGGGCGCAGATCACGCACCGCGCCGGAACTGCCGGGGTATTGCAGTAGCGCGCCCAACACGTCCGCCTTGTCGAGATCGGCGAGGGGATCGCCGACGATCAGTTTCCAGCCCAGCGGCTCGGCGCGGGTACGCAGCAGCGCCAGCGTCTGGGGATGCACGTCCGCATCGACGAAGAACGATTTGCTCTTCACGCCAGAGAAGCGCTCCGCCAGCGCCATCGCTTCGGCCGCAGCCGTCGCTTCATCGAGCAGCGAGGCGTTGGCGACATCGAGGCCGGTGAGGTCGCAGATCATGGTCTGGAAGTTGAACAGCGCCTCCAGCCGGCCCTGGCTGATCTCGGGCTGGTAGGGCGTATACGCCGTGTACCAGGCCGGGTTCTCCAGGATGTTGCGCTGGATCACCGCGGGCAGGATGGTGCTGGAATAGCCCTGGCCGATCAGCGAGGTGAACACCTGGTTCTGCGCGGCAAGTTCCCCCATATGCGCGAGCGCTTCGGTCTCGCTCAACGCGTGCCCGAGATCGAGCGGCGTCTTCTGCCGGATCGAGGACGGCAGCGTCTGGCTCATGAGTTCGCCGAGGCTTTTCACGCCGACGCTCTCCAGCATCGCTGCGATGTCGCGGGGCGAGGGGCCGATATGGCGGCGCACGAAGTCGGTGGCGGGTTCGTTCAGGGGCTTGAAGGGCGCGTTCATGGGTGCCTCGCTGGAATATGCAATCTCGGTGTCGTGCCCGCGAAGGCGGGCATCCAGTACGCCGGGAAATCAGCGATGGAGCCGACAGGCCGCGGCGTACTGGGTCGCCCGGTCAAGCCGGGCGATGACAGCGAGTGTGTGGTCGCAATTTGCTTCATCTTCTCACGCGGTGTGCTTGGCGTAGGCGGCCTCATCCATCAGGCCGTCGAGTTCACTCTTGTCCGCAATCTTCAGCTTGAAGAACCAGGCCTTGCCGGCGGCATCGGAATTCACCAGCGCGGGCTCGGCGGCGAGCTCCTCGTTGACTTCGAGCACGTCGCCGGAGATCGGCGCGTAGACGTCGGAGGCGGCCTTGACGGATTCGACGACCGCGGCGGCTTCCGCCTTCTTCAGGCTGCGGCCGACCTTGGGCAGTTCGACGAACACGACATCGCCGAGCTGCGATTGCGCGTAGTCCGTGACGCCGATGGTGGCGACATCGCCCTCGATTCGGAGCCATTCATGGTCGGTTGTGAACAAAATCGTCATGAGACTTCCTTCAGCGTTTATAGGTGTTGGGAACGAATGGCATGGGGGCGACCTGCAGCGGCAGGCGCTGGCCGCGGACTTCGGCGAAAACTTGCGTGCCGGCTGCGGCGAGCGAGGACGGCAGATAGCCCATCGCGACGGGTGCATTGAGGCTCGGGCCAAAACCGCCTGAGGTGACCTTGCCGATCGGCTCGGCCGAGGCGCTATCGGCAAACAACACCGCGCCTTCGCGCACCGGCGCGCGGCCTTCGGGCCGCAGGCCGACGCGGCGGCGCGCCGCGCCTTTTTCAAAATGGGCCAGAATAATTTCGGCACCGGGAAAGCCGCCGGCGCGCGCGCCGCCGGTGCGGCGGCTTTTCTGCACCGACCATTCCAGCGCGCCCTCGACCGGACTGGTCGTGGTGTCGATGTCGTGGCCGTACAGACAAAGCCCGGCTTCGAGCCGCAGGCTGTCGCGGGCGCCCAGTCCGATCGGCAGCACGTCGCTGTTCTCCAGCAGCGCCGTCACAAGCGCTTCGGTGTGTTGAGCCGGAACCGAAATCTCAAAACCGTCTTCACCGGTATAGCCGGAGCGCGATGCGAAGCAGTCGTAGCCGGCCACCTTGCGCGGACCGGTGTCCATGAACTTCATCCCGCCGACGTCTGCACAAAACTTCGTCAGCGCGGATTCGGCCTTCGGCCCCTGCAGCGCGATCAGCGCGCGGTCGGCCAGCGAATCGATCACGCAGGCATCCGAAAGGTGCGCGCGCAGATGCGCCTCGTCCTCGGCCTTGCAGGCGGCGTTGACCACCAGAAACAGGTGGTCGCCGAAATTCGCCACCATCAGATCGTCTAGAATGCCGCCGTCGGGATTGGTGAACTGCGCGTAGCGTTGCCGCCCGGGCGGCACCGCAACGATGTCCTGCGGCACCAGCCGTTCCAGCGCCAAAGCCGCATCCTCGACCTTGCCGGATTTCGGCCGCAGCGCGAGCTGGCCCATATGCGAGACGTCGAACAGGCCGGCGGCGCTTCTTGTGTGCTGGTGTTCCCGGAGCACGCCGGCGGCGTACTGCACCGGCATTTCATAGCCGGCAAACGGAACCATCTTGCCGCCGCGGGCCACATGGAGCGCGTGCAAGGGTGTGTGAAGTAAAGGAGATTCGTCGCGTGCCAGCATTCAGGGACCCTCCAGGGTTCGGGGACCAGTCCCCAAAAACCCAAAGAAAGCCCCATCTGTCGCTGTGCCTGAGAGTATTATCCCGTCGGCGGACACGTCAGGGCCAAAGCCCTTCAGCGTCTCTTTCCAGATGTTAGTCCGTCACGGGGTCCGTTTGCCTGAGAGTTTCCGGGGCGGTTGCTCCTTCGGCGCCGGCGCTTAAGCCGATCTCTCCCGACGTGACGTCTTGAACAGGGGTAAGGAAAACACGGCGCCACCATGGCTGTCAACGCGCGGAAGCGGCTATCAACCAGTCTTGTGTGCTGCGGCAAGCCTATGATCCGCCTGCACAGTTTCTGGACACCGCCTTTCGCCTTGTCTAAAAGCGTTCGGCCGGCAGAAAAGGCTATTTGCGGCCTGACCCGGTCCTATTTCCGATTGGATGAACATGAGCGGCGTCAACGAGATCAGGTCGACATTTCTGAACTACTTCAAGGCGAACGGCCACGAGATCGTGGCCTCGTCGCCGCTGGTGCCGCGCAATGACCCGACCCTGATGTTCACCAATGCCGGCATGGTGCAGTTCAAGAACGTCTTTACCGGCGTCGAGAAGCGCCCGTACCAGCGTGCCACCACCTCGCAGAAATGCGTCCGCGCCGGCGGCAAGCATAACGACCTCGACAATGTCGGCTACACCGCGCGCCATCTCACCTTTTTCGAGATGCTCGGCAATTTCTCGTTCGGCGACTACTTCAAGGAGCGTGCGATCGAGCTCGCCTGGAACCTGATCACCAGGGATTTCGGGCTCAAGAAGGACAAGCTGCTCGTCACCGTCTATCACACCGACGACGAGGCGGCCGCGCTTTGGAAGAAGATCGCGGGCTTTTCCGAAGATCGCATCATCCGCATCCCGACCTCGGACAATTTCTGGGCGATGGGGGACACCGGGCCGTGCGGTCCCTGCTCGGAGATCTTCATCGATCGCGGCGAGCACATCTGGGGCGGTCCGCCCGGCAGCCCCGAGGAGGATGGCGACCGCTTCCTCGAATTCTGGAACCTCGTCTTCATGCAGTTCGAGCAGGTGACGAAGGAAGAGCGCCAGCCGCTGCCGCGTCCCTCGATCGACACGGGTCTTGGGCTGGAACGCATGGCCTGCATCCTGCAGGGCGTCGAGAGCGTCTTCGAAACCGATCTGTTCCGTCATTTGATCGATGCCACCGCGTCCGCGCTCGGAGAAGGGCCGCAGGAGCAGAACGCGGCATCGTTCCGCGTCATCGCGGACCATCTGCGTTCCTCGGCCTTCCTGATCACTGATGGCGTGCTGCCGTCGAACGAGGGCCGCGGCTATGTGCTGCGCCGGATCATGCGCCGCGCGATGCGCCATGCGCAGTTGCTCGGCGCGCGCGATCCCTTGATGCATCGTCTGGTTTCCGCGCTGGTGCGCGAGATGGGTCAGGCCTATCCGGATCTGGTGCGTGCGGAAAAGCTGATCGAGGAAACGCTGCGGCTGGAAGAAACCCGCTTCCGCAAGACGCTGGCGCGAGGCCTTTCCATTCTCGACGAGAAGAGCAGTTCGCTGAAGAAAGGCGACATGTTCGACGGCGATACCGCGTTTACGCTGTACGACACCTACGGCTTCCCGCTCGATCTCACGCAGGACGCGCTGAAATCGCGCGGCATCAGCGTCGATCTCGCCTCGTTCACCGATGCGATGGAAAAGCAGAAAGAGAAGGCGCGCGCGTCGTGGTCCGGAAGCGGCGATACCGCGAGCGAGAACATCTGGTTCCCGCTGCGCGAAAAACTCGGCGCCACGGAATTCCTTGGTTATGAAACCGAGAGCGCCGAGGGCGTGATTTCGGCGCTGGTGAAGGACGGCAAGGACGCCGACAGCCTCAAGGCCGGCGAGACCGGATCGATCGTTCTGAACCAGACGCCGTTCTATGCGGAGTCCGGCGGCCAGGTCGGCGACACCGGCGTGATGATCGGCGAGGGCGTCAAGTTCCGCGTCACCGATACGCAGAAGCGGGCCGGCGATCTGTTCGTGCATCAGGGCACGGTGGAGCAGGGCACGCTGAAGGTCGGCACCGCCTTGCAGCTCGAGGTCGACCATATCAGGCGCTCCTCGATCCGGGCGCATCACTCGGCGACGCATCTCTTGCATGAGGCGCTGCGCCAGGTGCTCGGCGACCACATCGCCCAGCGCGGCTCGCTGGTGGCGCCCGATCGCTTGCGCTTCGATTTCGTGCACCAGAAGCCGATCACGGCGGAAGAACTCGCGCGGATCGAAGATATCGCCAACGAGGTGGTGCTGGAGAATGACGAAGTCACGACGCGCCTGATGGCGGTCGACGATGCCCGCGAGGCCGGGGCGCGCGCGCTGTTCGGTGAAAAATATGGCGACGAGGTGCGCGTGGTGTCGATGGGTCGGCAGGCCCGCGAGCAGGGCCAGAACGCGCTCGGCTGGTCGGTGGAATTGTGCGGCGGCACGCATGTGCGCCGTACCGGCGACATCGGCCTCATTTCAGTGACTGGGGAAAGCGCGGTTGCCTCCGGAGTCCGCCGCATCGAGGCGCTGACCGGACGTCATGCGCGCAAGCACGCCAACGACACCATGCAGCTTGCGAGGAACGCGGCGGGCGAACTGCGCACCTCGGTCGAAGAGATGCCGGCACGCATTGCCGCGCTGGTGGAAGAGCGCAAGAAGCTCGAGCGCGACCTGTCGGATGCGCGCAAGAAGCTCGCGATGGGCGGCGGCGGCGGAGGCAATGGCGCTGCGGCTGCCGGCGGCGTGCGCGAAGTCGGCAACGTCAAGCTCCTGGCGCGTGCGGTCGAAGGCGTCGAGACCAAGGACCTCAAGAGTCTGGTCGACGACGGCAAGAAGCAGATCGGATCCGGCGTGGTTGCGATCGTCGGCGTCACCGAGGATGGCAAGGCCGGCGTGGTGGTCGGCGTCACGGCCGACCTGACCTCGCGCTTCAGCGCGGTCGATCTGGTCAAGATCGCCTCCGCGACGCTCGGCGGCAAGGGCGGCGGCGGACGGCCCGACATGGCGCAAGCCGGCGGGCCCGACGGCGCCAAGGCCGATGCCGCGTTGACGGCGATCGAACAGGCGATGGCCGGCGCGTAGCGACGCGCTACGTGATAGCCGGGGACGCGCCCGAAGACTAGGCGCGTCGATCAGGGTTTGCGCAGGAACACATAGTCCGCCGAGTAAGGCACGTTGAGGAAGCTGCCGATGGTCTCGCAGGCGCCTTCATGCTTGCCGCCCTTGGTGTTGATCCGCTGCACGGTGGTGACATCGGCCAGGACGCCGCTGCCGCGCCGGGAAGTCACTTCGAGCTTCAGCCAGGGAATGTCATTCGCGGTCGTGCCGGGGGCGTTGCCGGCGACCTTGGCGGCCACGGCGCTGCCGTCGCTGTGTTCCCAATTCGGTCCGGCGTAGTGGCGGCCGACGGTCTTGCCGTCGGCGAGCAGCGTCGCGATCGGTTCGCGGAACGACCAGATCGCCTTGCCGTCGGCGCCGGCCTTGCATTCATAGACCTGCGCGCCTTCGGCATGCAGGGTCACGACGACGGTCTGGCCTGGCGCGGCGATGGCTTCGGGAAGCGGGTCGGCGGCGCGCGTGGTCGCCGAACTCGCGAGCAGCAGGAGGGAAATCGCAGCAATCCGGATGGGAGGCATGGCGATACTCCAAAACCCGTCATTGCCGCGACAAACGCGAAGCGTTTGCGCTGGGAGCGAGAGCGACGAAGCAATCCCTTCTCGTTCAGCAGAGAAATGGATTGCTTCGCTTCGCTCGCAATGACGTTGATGGGTCTACGCTTGTAGCGACGAGGCAGCTTACTTCGCCGCCATCGCCTTGGTGAGGTTTTCCGCGACCTTGTCGAGGAAGCCGGTCGTGGAGAGCCAGCGCTGGTCGGCGCCGACCAGGAGCGCAAGGTCCTTGGTCATGTAGCCGGCCTCGACGGTGTCGACGCAAACCCTCTCCAGCGTGTCGGCAAACTTCGCCAGTTCCTCGTTGTTGTCGAGCTTGGCGCGGTGCGCCAGGCCGCGGGTCCAGGCGAAGATCGAGGCGATCGAGTTGGTCGAGGTTTCCTTGCCCTTCTGGTGCTCGCGGTAATGCCGGGTCACCGTGCCATGCGCGGCCTCGGCTTCCACGGTATCACCGTCGGGCGTCATCAGCACCGAGGTCATCAGGCCGAGCGAGCCATAGCCCTGCGCCACCGTGTCGGACTGCACGTCGCCGTCGTAGTTCTTGCAGGCCCAGACATAGCCGCCGGACCACTTCATCGCCGCCGCCACCATGTCGTCGATCAGGCGGTGTTCATAGGTGATCTTCTTCGCCTCGAACTTGGCCTTGAATTCCTTGTCGTAGATGTCCTGGAAGATGTCCTTGAACCGCCCGTCATAGGTTTTCAGGATGGTGTTCTTGGTCGAGAGATAGACCGAGTAGCTCTTGGCGAGGCCCTGGTTGAACGAGGCGCGGGCGAAATCGGCGATCGAGTCGTCGAGATTGTACATCGCAAGCGCAATACCGGCGCCCGGCGACTTGTAGACTTCGCGCTCGATCACCTGGCCGTCTTCGCCGACGAATTTCATCGTCAGCGTGCCCTTGCCGGGGAACTTGAAATCGGTGGCGCGGTACTGGTCGCCGAAGGCGTGACGGCCGATGATGATCGGCTTGGTCCAGCCGGGCACCAGGCGCGGCACGTTCTTGCAGATGATGGGTTCGCGGAACACCACGCCGCCGAGGATGTTGCGGATGGTGCCGTTGGGCGACTTCCACATTTCCTTGAGGCCGAATTCCTTCACCCGGGCCTCGTCCGGGGTGATGGTGGCGCATTTGACGCCGACGCCGACCTTCTTGATGGCGTTAGCGGCGTCGATGGTGACCTGGTCATTGGTCTTGTCGCGGTATTCCATCCCGAGGTCGAAATACATCAGGTTCACGTCAAGGAACGGGTTGATCAGCTTGTCCTTGATGTACTGCCAGATGATCCGGGTCATCTCGTCGCCATCGAGTTCGACGACGGGGTTGGTCACCTTGATTTTTGCCATGACGGAGGGGGCCTTTTTTGGAAAACCGCGCGTTTAGCGGCGGATGGGATGGTGGTGCCGTCGCTATAGCACCCGAAAACGCGGGCTGGAAGGCGATTGGCGGTGCAGATATGGCTGGTTTTCAGGCGAGCCCGAAACGCCGTTCCAGCCAGCTTCGCGCCTTGCCCGGCGGCATGGCGCGGATCACCGCGGCGGCGTTGCGATTCTGCCGGTGCTGGATCTCGGCGATGTGCAAATAGAGCCGGGCGGCACGCCAGCTGCGGTCCGGATCGCACAGCTCCAGAATTCTGCGCCACACCGCATTGGCATGGCTGGGATGCTCCGCGAAGCAGGCGCGCCAGAGAATCTCAAGCGCATAGGCCTGCGATGCGTGAGGCTCAATTCGAGAGGCCAAATCGAGGCATTTTTTGAGCTCGCGCTCGGCGTAGACAAGCCGCCCTTGCTTGAGTGCCACGCCGATCGGCCATGCCATCACGGCCACCGTGCCATAGGCGTCATGGCATGACTGAGCTTCGCGCGCCGCTTCTTCCAGGATCGACAAGGGCAAGCCCGGGTCCGCGTATTCCGCAACCGATGCTAGCGCCTGGACGCGATACCACGCATCGGGGCAGCCGCGCGCCGCGGCCAGCGCCTTGGCGGTGTCGGTCGGCGCCAGTTGCCCCGCCCGTTGACGGCCGATCAGGGATGCATGTGAAGGCCTTGGGGTATGCAGAAAGCGTTGCTGCTGGGAAGACATGAGGCTTGGTCGCGGCGCGAGCCGGCGCGGTTCGCTCCAAGGCCTGCCACAGGCTCGATCAGGATCAGAACGCCGCCTGCGTCGCCGTTCCCGCCACCACATACCAGGTTACGAACAGGCCGCAGATCAGCGCGCCCGGCAGGCTGGAGCCGGTCCGCCGCCAGGTGAAGGTCGCGACCACGGCACAGATTGCCAGGAGCGGCACGAACTGGATGGCGACGATGGTCGACAGCGGCACGAAGCCGGGATCGGGCAGCGGGTTGAACAGTTTTCCGGTCAGCCACAGCGTGCCGTATTGCAACACCAACAGCACGATGAAGCCCAGCGTCAGCGCCAGGATGTTGGTGAGATAGAGGGTGGCGCGCCCCGCCGCCATGGTCGAGAAATTCCGGTGCAGCACATGCAACGCCACCACGAAGAACGCGGTGAACGGCACCAGATAGATCAGGAAAATCAGCGCCTGCTTGGCGCTCATCAGCTTCAGCGCCACGATCCAGAACCGGAAGTCGATCTTGAAGGCGAGGTCGGCCAGCCACAGCGCCGCATAGCCGATCGCGATCGTGGCGACCGCGATGATGACCGACTGGCCTACGACCCCGGCCCGGCTGGCCCGCTTCGGCGCGAACGGCATCAGGGCCAGCGTGATCAGGGCATTGATGATCGCCCAGACCATGATCTGGTTGGTAATCCCCTGCGGCAGCCAGGCCGACGGCTTTACAAAAGTGCCGGCCAGCGCGAAGGCAGGATAATAGGTCAGCGCCGGGATGAACGCCGACAGGATGAAGGCCGCGGTCCAGCGCCGGCCGCTCGCCGCCGAATGGGCCGGCATGGTGCCATCGGCGATCTCGGGCAACCGCAGGCGGGAATACATCCTGGCTTCCAGCAGGGCATCAAAGGCCCCGATCAGGAGCGCGACAAAGCCGAGCAGGGCGATCAGCGTGCCGACTTCCTTGCGGAACCAGATCTGGTCGTCGGCCGGCAACGGCGTGCCGCCCTTCAGGGTTTTGGCGAACCAGTCGAGGCTGTAGCCGATCGCTTCATGGGAGATGTGCTCGGCCGGGTGGGTGATGGCGGGGGTGTAGAGCACCCGCGCGGTTCCCTGGGCGATGTCGCCATAGACCTTGCCCGGCTCGACCGGCCCCTGGGTGCCGAACATGGCCCACAGCTTCGGGCTCTGGGTGACGTCCCGGGCCCGATCGACGCCCCACATCAGGGTCGAAAATTCCTCGTATTGGGCGAACACGAGCGCCGTGTTCCGCGGCCAGGTCGGGGTGCCGTCGGCGGCGAACGGCTTGCCGGTGGACGAGCCCTCCAGCACCATCGACTTGTAGTCGTTGGGCATGGCGGTTGCGGCGGCCAGCACGGTCCAGCCACCCATGGAGTGACCCTCAAGGCCGATATTGGTCTTGTCGACGAAGTCGAGGCTGCGGAGGTAAGCCAGCCCGTCCGGACCACCAAAGCCGTTGGCGAAAGCGGGCGGGTCGCTATAGCCGTGACCGGTCTGGTCGAGGGCGAGGACGACATAGCCGCGGCGGGCGAATTCGATGGCAAAGCCGTCCTGGGTCTCGCGCGAATTGATGTAGCCATGGACCGCCAGAATCCCCGGCGCCGGAATCTGCGGCGTGGCATTCGCCGGGATATAGAGCAGGGCACTCATGGTGTTGCCCTTGGCGCCCTTGAACCTGACGTCCTGTATCCGGATGCCGCCGGAGGTCTGGGTCAAATGGGCCAGCAGTCCGCCGGCCAAGATGAGGAGGATGCCGACAATCGCCAACGACCATCTGCCGCGCATGGACTTCTCCTCTTGAGGCCTCAGCCGTTGAACCGGCCGCCTGTTTGTTTGCAGCTTCGCTTTGGGTGTGATTGTTAGCCTATCCGAAAGCCGTGCGCGTACAAGCCGCGAGCGATCAAGCCCAATTCAGGCTTTGACCGAACTTTCGGAAACGCTACTAAGCCCGTTGTCCGGCTTGGGAATTCTGGCCGCTGTTGCGGTCGATCATCGAGACATGGAATGAGGTTTTGAATCAGGTGCTTCGCATGCTGATTCAAAACCTTCAGAAGTTGAATCAGCTTCCGAACTAGAATCAGAAAGTGGCGCAGGATATGTCCGGGTCTGGGACCGATAAAACCAAGTCTGGTTTGGACTTAGCTGGACCTGTTGTGATCCTTGTCGAACCACAGCTCGGCGAGAATATCGGCATGGCCGCGCGAGCGATGGGCAACTTCGCTCTTTCTCGTTTAAGAATCGTGAATCCGCGCGACGGCTGGCCGAACGTCGCCGCGCAACGCGCGGCGGCCGGCGCCGACCAGATTCTGGAACGCGCTGAATTGTTCGACACGGTCGAGCAGGCGGTCGCGGATTTGACCCTGCTGTTTGCGACCACCGCCCGCGCTCACGACCAGGCCAAGCCGGTGGTGGCGCCATCAGATGCCGCCGTCGAGATCGCGGCCCATGTCGCCAACCGGATCGCTGGCGGAGTCGGCATCATGTTCGGCCGCGAGCGCTACGGTCTCCAGAACGAGGAGGTCGCGCTCGCCAACCGGATCGTCACCTTCCCGGTCAACCCCGGTTTCGCCTCCCTCAACCTGGCGCAGGCGGTGCTCTTGATCGGCTACGAGTGGTTCAAGCTGTCGACCGGCGGCACCCTCCCGTTCTCGATGCCCGAACGATCCGAGCCGGCCTCGCAACACCAGATGCAGGCCTTCTTCGACAACCTCGTCCGGGAGCTCGACAAGGTCGAGTTCCTGCGCCCGCCGGAGAAGCGGGAGACCATGCTGGTCAACATGCGCAACATCTTCACCCGGATGGACCCGACCAAGCAGGACATGCACACCCTCCACGGGGTTGTCATGGCGATCGCCGAGGGCCGCAAGGGGCCGGCCAAGGGCGGCGTGCTCGACGGCGAACAGGCGACGCGGTTGCGCGCCCTGCTGGCTGAACATGGCCAGGCGGCCTCACCGTCGGAGAGCGGCGGAACCGTCCGCGGGCTTGCCCGATTGCTGCGCCGTAACCCGACCGACGCCGAGCGGATGCTGTGGCAGGCGCTGACCCGGGACCGCCGCTTCGCCGGCCAGTTCAAACGCCAGACCCCGGTCGGCCGCCACATCCCGGACTTCGTCTCCTTCGTGCACCGGATCGCGATCGAGCTGGTCAACCCGACCGAGTCGGAGGCGATCGTCGCCGACCGCGCCGCGCGGCGGAACTGGCTCGAGGCCCGCGACTACCGGGTGGTCGAGATGCGGGTGGCGGATGTGGAGAGGGATCTCGAGGCCGAGCTGGGGCGGCTGGAGGCGAGCCTTCGGCAGGCCGGTTAAGACAAGTCAGTTCCGATCAGGCACTGGCCTGCCGCGAACGGGCGGCCGAAATCCCCAGTGCCTTCATGCGCGACGCCAGCGTGGTTGGCTTCAGGTCCAGCATCGCGGCGGCGCCGCCGGCGCCGAACACCTTGCCGTTGCAGGCGGCAAGGGCGGCCAGGATGTTGGCGCGCTCGTGATCGCGCATCTCGGCTGACGTCATCACGGCCGGCCGCACATCGCTCTTCTGGCGGCTGGCGCCGGCCGGCGAATGCGCGCCTGCATTATCCGGCAGGTCGATCCGCAACCGGCCGTTCTGCGACAAGATCGCGGCGCGCTCGATCACGTTCTGCAGTTCGCGGACATTGCCGGGCCAGTCGTAACGCTGCAGCCGCCGCGCATCGCCTTCCGACAGACGCAAATCGGACTTCAGCTCGTTGCTCTCGCTCATCAGAAAATGCTGGGCCAGCAGCGGGATGTCCTCGCGGCGGTCGCGCAGCGGCACCGACTCCACCGGAAACACGTTGAGCCGGAAATACAAATCCTCGCGAAACCGGCCGCGCTGCACTTCCTGCTTCAGGTTCCGGTTGGTGGCGGCGATCACGCGGACGTCGACGGTTCGCGTGCGCTCCTCGCCGACGCGCTCGAAATTGCCTTCCTGCAGCACGCGCAGCAGCTTGCCCTGTAGTTCCAGCGGGATTTCGCCGACCTCGTCGAGAAACAGCGTGCCGCCATCGGCGAGTTCAAACCTTCCGATGCGGTCGCGCACCGCACCGGTGAAGGCGCCTTTGACGTGCCCAAAGAATTCACTCTCGAACAGTTCGCGCGGGATCGCCGCGCAGTTGACGCGGATCAGCGGCCGGTCACCGCGGTTGCTCGCTTCATGGATGGCGCGCGCGATGAGTTCCTTGCCAGTGCCGGATTCGCCCGTGATCATCACCGCCGCCGTGGTCGGTGCGACCAGTTTGACCTGGCGCAGGGTCTTCTGGATCGCCTCGCTCTGGCCGATGATGCCGCGCGGGTTGGTCTCGATCCGGATTTCTTCCTGCAGATAGGCGTTTTCAAGTTCCAGCCGCTCGCGCAACCGGTCGACTTCGGCGAGCGCGGCGTGCAGTTTTTCGTCGGCCTCGCGGCGGTGGCTGACGTCGCGAAACACGATCACGGCGCCCACCACCGTGCCGCGGTCGCGGATCGGCGTCGATGTGTACTCGACCCAGACCGGCGAGCCGTTCTTGCGCCAGAACACCTCGCCATCGACGTTGTGGATCGCGCCATCGCGGAACGCCGCATAGATCGGACAGTCCTCATCGGGGTAGTGACTGCCGTCATGGTGGCTGTGGTGAACGATCGGATGAATGGCCTTGCCGACCAGTTCCTCGGCGGTCCAGCCCAGCATCCTTTCTGCGGCCGGATTGACGAAGGTGGTCTTGCCCTCGGCGTTGACGCCGTAGATGCCTTCGCCGGCGGCGCGCAGGATCAACTGGTTCTCGCGCTCGATGTCCTGGAACACCCGCTCGACGCGCTGCCAGGCGGCGAGCCCGCCGCGCATGTGGTCCTCGGCGGTGGCATCGACATTGCGGCGGCGCCGCTGTTCGAGGTCGCTCATCGTGAGCAGAATCAGCGCGCGTCCATCATGCGGCAGCATCGATCCCGTATATTCCAGCCGCAGCTTCTGGCTGGTGGCATGGCGCGGCGTCAGCGCGTTGGTCCAGTAGGCGCCCTTGTCGAGCACGGCCTGGCTGAACACGATCAGCGCAGGCACTTGCCCGGCATGCAGCGCGCTGAATTTGGTCTCCCGCAGCAGCGTGCGGTCATAGCCGAGCAGGGTGCAGGCGGCGGGATTGGCATCGATAATCTCGTCGCTGTCGGGATCGAGCAGCAGCGTCGGCTCGACCAGATAGTCGAAGGTGAGGGTACGCAGATCAGAATCGCGCGGCGTCGCGGCATGCAAATGCAGCGTCGGGTCCATTCCCAAAACTCCGAGAATTCGTAATTTGACTACGATTTTTCGTGTATCACGAATTCTCGTAATCACCAACAATCCAGCTAAATAGCTGCATTAATTCGGCAAACGCGGCCGGATCGGGCTGGCACACTCCTTGCGTAATTGACCTCAGCGTCACGCAGGAGGTTTCATGTCCACGTTCGACAATCCGTTCGACCCCGCCCGCCGACTCCATGCCCAGGGTTGCAGCTGCGGCAAGCACGTTAGCGATGCCGAACATGATGCCGCCGCGCAGCTTGCGCTGCAGCAGGCGGTGGCGGCTTCCGAAGAGGCCCGCTTCGAGAACGTGGTCGCATCCGCCGTGATGCGCGCGATGTTTCCGCAGGATGTGGCGCGCCGCGCCTTTCTGAAATCGGTAGGTGCGGCGACCGCCGCTGCCGCGCTGTCGCAATTCTTCCCGCTGAAGACCGCGACCGAGGCCTTCGCCCAAGGCGGGCCGCTGGAAAAGAAGGACCTCAAGGTCGGCTTCATTCCGATCACCTGCGCGACGCCGATCATTATGGCGGCGCCGATGGGGTTTTACTCCAAGAACGGCCTCAACGTCGAAGTCATCAAGACCGCCGGCTGGGCCGTCATTCGCGACAAGACCATCAATAAGGAATACGACGCAGCCCACATGCTGTCGCCGATGCCGCTCGCGATCACCATGGGCGTCGGCTCCAACCCGCTGCCCTACACCATGCCGGCGGTCGAGAACATCAACGGCCAGGCGATCACGCTCGCGGTCAAGCACAAGGACAAGCGCGACCCGAAGACCTGGAAGGGCTTCAAGTTCGCCGTCCCGTTCGACTACTCTATGCACAATTACCTGCTGCGCTATTATCTCGCCGAGCACGGCATCGACCCGGATGCCGACGTGCAGATCCGCGCCGTGCCGCCGCCGGAAATGGTCGCCAACCTGCGTGCGGACAATATCGACGGCTTCCTCGGCCCCGATCCGATGAACCAGCGCGCGGTCTATGACGGCGTCGGCTTCATCCACATCCTGACCAAGGATATCTGGGAGGGGCATCCCTGCTGCGCCTTTGCCGCATCGAAGGAATTTATCACCTCGATGCCGAACACCTATAGCGCGCTGCTCAAATCGATCATCCAGGCCACCGCGTTTGCGCACAAGGCCGAGAACCGCAAGCAGATTGCGGAGGCCATCGCGCCCGCGAATTATTTGAACCAGCCGCAGATCGTGCTCGAGCAGATTCTCACCGGCACCTTCGCCGATGGCCTTGGCAATGTCGTGAACCAGCCGAACCGCGTCGATTTCGATCCGTTCCCGTGGCAGTCCTTTGCGATCTGGATCATGACGCAGATGAAGCGTTGGGGGCAGCTCAAGGGCGACGTCGACTATGCCGGCATCGCGGCGCAGGTCTATCTCGCCACCGACGCCACAAGGCTGATGAAAGAGGCGGGGCTGACGCCGCCGACCACCACCACCAAGAGCTTTTCGGTGATGGGCAAGACCTTCGATCCAGCCAAGCCCGAGGATTACCTCGCCAGCTTCAAGATCAGGAAGGCTTCGTGATGTCGGGGGCGCAACTACATTTGCCGCTGTCGTCCCGGCGAACGCCGGGACCCATACGCCGTGTCGCCTCCATGAGGCATGATGTTAGAGACCTTCCTTCCTTACTAGAGCCGCGGAATATGGGTCCCGGCGTTCGCCGGGACGACGTGTCGGGAGATCTCGCCCGATGACCTCCTCCTTGCGTTTCCGCGCGGCGATCGTGTCGATTGCGCTGTTCGCCGCGTTCCTCGGCATCTGGCACATTTCGACGCGTGGCACCGGCACCGTCGCCAACATGACGCCGGAATACGCCAAGCTGATGGGCCTGACCGCGACCGCCGGCAAGTCGGCGATGCCGGGACCGCTCGATGTCGGCGCCAAGCTGTGGGAGCACCTGAAGAGCCCGTTCTACGATAACGGGCCGAACGACAAGGGGCTCGGAATCCAGCTCGGCTATTCCATCGCCCGCGTCGCCCTTGGATATTTCCTGGCTGTGATCGTCGCGATACCGCTCGGCTTCCTGATCGGGATGTCGCCGCTGTTCAGTAAGGCGCTCGACCCGTTCATCCAGGTGCTGAAGCCGATCTCGCCGCTCGCCTGGATGCCGCTCGCGCTCTACACCATCAAGGATTCCAGCATTTCCGCGATCTTCGTGATCTTCATTTGTTCGGTGTGGCCGATGCTGCTGAACACCAGCTTTGGCGTCGCGGCCGTACGCAAGGAATGGATCAACGTCGCGCGCACGCTCGAAGTCGGGACTGTGCGCCGCGCCTTCACCGTGATCTTGCCGGCGGCGGCGCCGACCATTCTCACGGGTATGAGGATTTCGATCGGTATCGCCTGGCTCGTGATCGTCGCGGCCGAGATGCTGGTTGGCGGCACCGGCATCGGCTACTTCGTCTGGAACGAGTGGAACAACCTTTCGATCACCAACGTCATCATCGCGATCCTGCTGATCGGCATCGTCGGCATGCTGCTCGACCAGATCCTTGCGCGGTTCACGCGCATGGTCACGTTCCCGGAGTAGAGCGATGACCGACAAATTCATCTCGATCGAAGGTATCGCGCGGCGTTATCCCGGCGCCGACGGTGGCCAGATCAGCGTGTTCGAGGATCTCTGGCTGTCGATGTCGCGCGGCGAATTCGGCTGCGTGATCGGACATTCCGGCTGCGGCAAGACCACGGTGCTCAACATCCTCGCCGGCCTCGACGAGCCCAGCGAAGGCGCAGTCATCGTCGACGGGCAGGCGATCGAAGGCACCAGCCTCGACCGCGCCGTGATCTTCCAGAGCCACGCGCTGCTGCCGTGGCGCACGGTGCTCGGCAATGTCTCCTATGCCGTCGCCTCGAAATGGCGCGACTGGGACCGCGCCAAGGTGAAGGCGCATGCGCAGAAATTCATCGACCTGGTCGGGCTGACCGGCTCCGAGCACAAGCGCCCGTCGGAATTGTCTGGCGGCATGAAGCAGCGTGTCGGCATCGCGCGGGCGCTTTCGATCACGCCAAAAATCATGCTGATGGACGAGCCGTTCTCCGCGCTCGACGCGCTGACGCGCGGCACGCTGCAGGACGAGGTGCGCCGCATCTGCCTGGAGACCGGACAGACCGCCTTCATGATCACCCATGACGTGGATGAGGCGATCTACCTCGCCGACAAGATTTTCCTGATGACCAACGGCCCCGGCGCGGTGCTGGCGGAGATCGTGGAAAATCCGCTGCCAAAGGATCGCGGCCGCATCGATCTGCACCGCCATCCCTATTACTACGCGCTGCGCAACCACATCGTCGATTTCCTGGTCAGCCGCAGCAAGACCTTTGCGGCCACTGTAGCCAATCACGATCCGCGCAACGTGCCGATCGTGCGGCCGGGCCTGAGCGAGCCGACCATCGTCGCGTCGCCGAAAATGATCGAGGCCAGCCCGGCTCAGACGATCGCCCGTTAACATTCACCAGGAGACCTGACATGAAACGCGAAGACCTCACGGAAAAGCTGCTCGACATCAAGCGCGAAAAGGGCTGGAGCTGGAAGCATATCTGCGAACAGATCGGCGGCTATTCCGAAGTGCTGATCGTCGGCGCCATCCTCGGCCAGATGAAATTGACAAAACCGCAGGCTGCGAATGCGGCTGAACTGTTCGGCCTGTCGAAGGCCGAGACCGCGATGCTGAACGAAGTGCCGATGCGCGGCACCGGCACACCGATGCCGCCCACCGATCCTTTGATCTATCGCTTCTACGAGATGGTGCTGGTCAACGGCCCGGCGTGGAAGGCGCTGATCGAGGAAGAGTTCGGCGACGGTATCATGTCGGCGATCGATTTCGACATGGCGATGGAGCGCGTCGCCAACCCGAAGGGCGACCGCGTCAAGATCACGATGTCCGGAAAATTCCTGCCGTATAAATATTACGGCGCCAGCGGCAATGTGCCGGAGTACGGGTTCAAGGAGGGATGAGGGGGCGAATGGCGAGTAGTGAGTAGCGAATGGCGCCGTCCCATTCGCTATTCGCCACTCCCTATTCGCTCCTTAAGAACGCCGCCCTGACTTCCTTGATCGGCGCCATCTCGCGCACATAGGTGAATGCGCCCTGATCCTTCATTTCGCGGGCGCATTTCAAGAACGCGGCGAGCGCCACGCGCGCCATCGCGCCGCCGACGCTGATGCGCTTGACGCCGGCGGCGGCAATCTGCGGCACGGTCAATGTCGGATCGGCAAACCCCATCACCAGGTTGAAAGGTTTTCCGATCGACGACACCACGGTGCGGATGGTGTCGATGTCGTGCACGCCAGGCGAATAAAGCACGTCGGCGCCGGCGGCCTCGAACGCCTGCAAGCGCTTGATGGTGTCGTCGAGATCGTTGCGGCCGTGCAGCAGGTTCTCGGCCCGCGCCGTCAGCGTGAACGGGAAGGGCAGCGCGCGGGCGGCCTCGACCGCCGCATGCACCCGTTCGACCGCGAGCGCGAAATCGTAAATCGGCCGCCGCGGATCGCCGGTTGAATCCTCGATCGAGCCACCGACCACGCCGGCATCGGCCGCGCGCGCGATGGCCTTGGCGGCAGTCTTCGGGTCATCGGCGCCGCAATTCTCCAGATCGGCATTAACGGGCAGGTCGGTCGCGTCAGCAATGGCACGGCAATTCTCGATGATGGCATCGAGGCTGACAGTGGCGCTGCCGAGCGTGTTGGCAAGCCCGAGGCTCGTGGTCGCGAGCGCCTCAAAACCCATCGCGGCGAGCAGTTTGGCGGTGCCGGCGTCCCACGGGTTGGGGATGATGAAGGCGCCGGGCCGCGCGTGCAGGGCGCGGAACAGTTCGGCTTTTTCCATCTGGCTGCGCATGGTCGTTTGCCTCAATTGGTTGCTTCGCGGCCAAACGTAGGAGGCTTCCTTCCATCAGTCTAATTTGTTATTTCTTTTCCTATCATCAGCTTTTTGCATGGACCGGAAAATGGACAGCGACGCGCTCAGCACCTTCCTGACGGTTCACCGCCGCGGTGGAATCTCGAGCGCCGCCAAAGCGCTGCACCGCTCGCAGCCGGCGATATCCCGGCGTATCGCGCTGCTCGAACAGGAGCTCGGCGTGCCCTTGTTCGAGCGGATCGCAGGTCGGACGATGCTGAGCGATGCGGGGCGGGTGATGGTGCCGTATGCCGAGCGCGCGGTCGCCGCTGCGCAGGATGCGGAGAATGCGGTGCGTGCACTGGCGCGGCCGGATTCGGGACCGGTCGCACTCGCCGTGGTCGGCACGCTGGCGGGCGGCCGTCTCTCCGAAATCCTCAAGCGGTTTGCCGCCGAATATCCTGGTGTCGAATTGACGTTGCGCACGGCGACCAGCGCAGAGGTCAGCGATCTGATCCGGCGCGGCGAGGCCACCATCGGCCTGCGCTACGACCGCGACGGCTCGCGCGATCTCGATTGCGAATTGCTGCAAGCCGAACGGCTTCAGGTCGTGTGCGCGGCCGATCACCCGCGTGCCGGCCGGCGGGTCGCGAAACTGGCCGATTTGCGCGGCGAACGCTGGATCGCGTTTCCGGTGCTGCCGCGGCGGCGCGAGATCACGGCGTCACATGTGTTTGCGCTGTTTCAAACCCATGGATTGGGCGAGATCAGCTGGACGCCGGTCGACAGCCTCACCGCCCAGAAGCGTCTGGTCGAAGCCGGCCTTGGCATCGCATTGCTCTCGGAAAGCAACGCTGCAGAAGAACTGAAATACGGCTCGATCTCGACCATCCGTGTCGGCGATCTCAAGGCAAGTCAAGACGTCGTGACGGTGACCCGCCGCGGCGGCTTTCTCAGCGCGGCGTCGCGGCGGTTCCTGGAGATTTTGAAGGCGCGAATGGCGAATGGCGAGTAGCGAAGTTTCTATTCGCTATTCGCCACTCCCTATTCGCAGGCTTACGTCCCCGCCTTTACTTGGGCGACGGCGGTCGCCATCAGCTCGTCCATCTTGGCGCGGAGTTCCTGCTCGGTGAGGGCGACGCCCTTGGCCTTGATATCGCCCATCACCTTGCGAATGACGTCGGAATCGCCGGCTTCCTCGAAATCGGCGGCGACCACTTCCTTGGCGTAGGCAGTGGCGGCGTCGCCGGTAATTCCGAGCTTTTCTGCGATCCAGGTTCCGAGGAGCCGGTTGCGGCGCGCCTCGGCCTTGAACTTCTGATCTGCATCGAGAGCGAATTTCTTCTCGAAACCTTCTTCGCGCTTGTCGAAAGTGCTCATATTTGAGTTCCAATCCCTGCCAGATGCACGCGGGGGCCGCGTTGTGGCGGCCCCGTCGCCTACCTAGATAGAGGGGGCGAATCGGCAAAACAACGGGCCGTTAAGCCGCAGTCTACAGGTATAAGTTGGGCCCAATTGGGCCGGGTCGATTGTGCTGGATAGCCCAATCGGATAGGTTGCCAACAGGCTTGGTTCTTGTTCTGTTTCCAGTTGGTTAAGATCAGGTTCCTGGCCTTCACGGCAGCTCCGTCGTGGTCGTAAACCCTTGTCATCCGGAGCACACCAAATTCATGGATTTCAACAAAACACGGTACATCCCTATGAGCCGTCGACGCCGCATTTATGAAGGCAAGGCCAAGGTCCTGTATGAAGGCCCGGAGCCGGGAACCCTGATCCAGCACTTCAAGGACGATGCGACCGCGTTCAATGCCAAGAAACACCAGGTGATCGAGGGCAAGGGTGTCCTCAACAACCGGATTTCGGAGTACCTGTTTCAGCACCTCAACGACATCGGGGTGCCGACCCATTTCATCCGCCGCCTCAACATGCGCGAGCAGCTGATTCGCGAGGTCGAGATCGTGCCGCTGGAGGTGGTGGTGCGAAACGTGGCGGCGGGATCGCTGTCGCAGCGCCTCGGCATCGAGGAAGGCACCCAGCTGCCGCGCTCGATCATCGAGTTTTATTACAAGAACGACCAGCTCAACGACCCGATGGTCTCCGAGGAGCACATCACCGCATTCGGCTGGGCGACGCCGCAGGAAATCGACGACATCATGGCGCTCGCCATCCGCGTCAACGACTTCCTGACCGGGTTGTTTCTGGGCATCGGCATCCGTCTGGTCGATTTCAAGATGGAATGTGGCCGCCTGTTCGAGAACGAAATGATGCGGATCATCGTCGCCGACGAGATCTCGCCCGACTCATGCCGGCTCTGGGACATCAAGTCGAACGAGAAGCTCGACAAGGATCGTTTCCGCAGGGATCTCGGTGGTCTCCTGGAGGCCTATACCGAGGTGGCAAAGCGTCTGGGTATCCTGATGGAGAACGAGCGGCCGGCGGGTACGGGTCCGGTGCTGGTGAAGAGCTGAGGCAGGTCCTGTGAAAGCACGTGTTACCGTTACCTTGAAGTCCGGCATTCTCGATCCGCAGGGCAAGGCCATCGAAGGCGCGCTGAAATCGCTCGGCGTTGACGGCGTCGCCAGCGTCCGTCAGGGCAAGGTGTTCGACATCGAACTGTCAGGCTCGGACAAGGCCAAGGCCGAGGCGGCGTTGAAAGACGCCGCCGACAAGCTCTTGGCGAACACCGTGATCGAGAATTATGCTATCGAGTTGAAAGCTTAGGGATTAGGTGCGATGGCCGACGCGACGGCAGATCTGATGCTAGAGGTGTTGAAATCGGTCCAAGCGCGACTGGCGCAAGTCGATGGCAAGCTCGACGAGCAAAAGCAAGAGATGCAGGCGTTGCGCCCGTCCCAGAACGGCATTCGTCAAGAGATTACGAGTGTGTTCCAAAAGATTTCGGGGATACACGCGACGTTGGTCCGATACGAAGGTCGTCTGGACCGTATTGAGCGACGACTTGAACTTAGTGATGTTCCGAATCTGACATGAAATCCGCAATTCTCGTCTTCCCTGGCATCAATCGCGAACGCGACATGGCGCGGGCGCTTAAACTCGCATCGGGCAACGAGGCCGCGATGGTCTGGCATGCCGAGACTGCGCTGCCCAAGGGTACCGATCTCGTGGTGGTGCCTGGCGGGTTTTCCTATGGTGACTATCTGCGCTGCGGCGCCATTGCGGCGCGGGCGCCCGTGATGGACGCGGTGCGGGATTTTG
This sequence comes from Bradyrhizobium sp. AUGA SZCCT0160, assembly GCF_018130105.1. Lineage (NCBI taxonomy): Bacteria > Pseudomonadati > Pseudomonadota > Alphaproteobacteria > Hyphomicrobiales > Nitrobacteraceae > Bradyrhizobium > Bradyrhizobium sp. AUGA SZCCT0160. The sequence goes on along the minus strand of NZ_JAFCMD010000020.1, from coordinate 21,648 downwards.
CCGCCAGTGGCGGCCTCGTGCTCGGGGTCTGCAACGGCTTTCAGATCCTATGCGAATCCGGCCTGCTGCCCGGCATCCTGATGCGCAACTCAAAACTGAAATTCATTTGCCGGGACGTGCATTTGCGGGTCGAGCGCTCGGACACTCCGTTCACGCGCGGCTACAATGCCGGCCAGGTGATCCGCGTGCCGGTGGCGCATGGCGAAGGCAATTACGCGGCCGATGAAGAGACCGTGAAACGCCTCCAGGGCGAGGGGCGGGTGCTCTACCGCTATTGCTCCGCCGACGGCGTTGTCGACGATACCTCCAACATCAATGGCGCGGCGCAATCGATCGCCGGTATCGTCAACGAGCGCGGCAACGTGCTCGGCATGATGCCGCATCCGGAAAACCACGTTGAAGACATCATGGGCTGCACCGACGGCCGCGGTCTGTTCGCTGGCCTCGTCGCGCATCTGGAAAAAGCGGCGTGATTGCCGCCGTGGGACGGCGGCTTTCGCTTCTCGCGGCGGCCCTGCTCGTTTCCACCGCCGCCCACGCGCAGGATTACCCAAAACGTCCCGTCACCATGATCGTGCCGTTCGCGGCCGGCGGCACCTCTGACGTGATCGCGCGCGTGGTCGCCGAGGAGATGGCGAAATCACTCGGACAGCCGATCGTGATCGAGAATATCGTGGGCGCCGGCGGCTCGATCGCGCTGGCGCGGGCGGCCCGCGCTGAAGCCGATGGTTACGCCATTGCCATCGGCAATGCCGGCACCAGCGCTGCGACCTATACGATCTATCCGAAACTGTCATTCACGCCGGACTCCTTCGTGCCGATCGCGATGGTGGCGAAGACCTTCGGCATCGTCGCGTTGCGCAAGGATTTTCCGGCCAGGAATCTTCAGGAATTCATCGCCTTTGCTAAGAAAAATCCCGGCAAGATCAATCTCGGACATGCCGGCGTCGGCTCGTCGAATTTCCTGATCTGCAAGAGCTTTGTGCAGGCCGCCGGCATCGATGTCACGCTGGTCGGCTATCGTGGCGCGGCTCCCGCGCTGACGGACGCGATCGGCGGCCAGATCGATGGCGTCTGCGATGCCGCGGCTTCCGTGTCGCAGGCGATCGACGACAAGCTCGTCAAGGCAATGGTGGTCGGCTCGACGGTGCGGCTCGCGACCTTGCCGGAACTGCCGACGTCGGTGGAAGCGGGGCTTCCCGAATTCGAGGCGCAAGGCTGGAACGGCCTGTTCGCCCCAAAAGGCACGCCGCCGGCGATCATCGCGAAATTGAATGCCGCAGCGAAGAGCGCGGTGGAGAGCGATGCCGTCAAAAAGCGCTTTCACGATCTGTCGACCGTCGCCCCCGACGCCAATGAGCATACCCCGGAAGTGCTGCAGCAGCTCGTGACGCGCGACGTCGAGAAATACCGCAAGCTGCTGGAAGAGAAGAAATAGGCGGCCATCCCCTTCGATGTTCGGTCAAGGTTGCCGGGCCTTCGATCTGCCGCGCAGCCGGTCGATCCACTTGCCATAGCGATCGCCGGGAATGGTCATCGCGGCGACGCCGGCCATGACCAGCACGAGACCGAGCGCAAGATTCGCCGGCACGCTTTCGCCGAGCAGCAGCACCGAGAGACCGACGCCGATCGGTATGCGCAGATAACCTTGCGCGTTGGTGGTGAGGGTGCCGAGGCGGCTCAGGCACATATAAAACAGCATCAGCCCGAACGCGCTCGAGAAGATGCCCATCGCGACGGTCGCCGCCAGGGCTTCCGCCGTAGGCTGCAAGCTCCAGGGGTGATCGACGATCAGCGATGCCGGCAGCAGCACGAGACCGCCGAACAGCAGTGAACCCGCCGCCACCACCATCGGATCGTAATCGGTCAGCCGCAGCCCGAAGATGGTGGCGCAGGCAAAGGAGAGGGTGGCGACAAGGATGACGATTTCGGCGAACACGTCCTTGCTGAGACCACCGAGCGCGTCGAGCCCGATGATCGCGGCCGTTCCGGCGAGGCCGAGGATGGCGCCAACCAGCTTCAACAGCGTCGCCGGCTCGTGCCGGGTGATGCCCCAGGTGATGAGGAAGGCGAAAATGGGCGTCGTCGAGGCCAGCACCACGGCGCTCGACGCCGGCACATATTGCTGCGCCCAGGTGATCATCAAAAACGGGATGGTCGAGTTGATGCTCTGCTGGAAGGCGAACAGCTTCCAGGCCTTGGCATCGATCGGAAGCCGCAATCCGCGCGCGTACAGGATGACGAGAAGGAATGCGGCCGCGATCAGCGAACGGGCCGAGATGAAGGTGATCGGCGGGATCGAGCCGAGGCCGATCTTGGTCAGCGGATAGGTCGAACTCCAGCAGCACGCCAGCGCCAGCAGCAACGCATAATCTCGCCAGCTGTGCTTCCCCGGGGGAATGCTAGGTGGCAACGGCGCCTGCGTCCGTCGGCGGCTTCCGCTTTACCCGCTTGATGGTGCCGGAAAAGGTGAACAGCGACCGCCCGCCCGATTTCAGCACCCCGCGCAGGAAGATCAGGGAGCCGCCGGCGCGGGTGATCTCACCCTCGCATTCGACCAGTTCGCCTTCGCGTGCCGCATCGAGGAATTCGCAGCCAAATGCCACCGTCACGCCCGACCCCTGCAGCACCGGCGAGGCCAGCGCGAACAGGCAGTAATCCGCAAACGTCATGAAGCAGCCGCCATGGACGTTGCGCTGGCCGTTGAGGTGTTTTTTCTCGACCCGGAAGGCGGCGCGGACGCGGCCGTCTTCCTCCACCCGGTGCCAGAACGGCCCGCTATGGGTCTCGAAATTGTCACGGGTCCAGGTGCGCCAGCCGGCGAATTCGCCCTCGGTTTCAACGTGCAGGTCGGGACGTTTGACGAATGCAGTATTGGAGAGGTCATTCACGAAATTGGGCCTTCCTTTGCAGGTTTAAGCCCTTAAATCCGATCCAGGCGTGATGTGCAAACGCCGATCCCGGCCTGCCTGCCGTAAAGCTCTGGACAGGGCGGAAATGCGCCCTAAAAGGCCTTTTCCCAACCCCCCGATCTTCCTATTAAGGGACCCATGAACGAGCCCCAGATCACCCCCGAACTCGTCGCCAGCCATGGTCTCAAGCCGGACGAGTATGAGCGCATCCTCAAGCTGATCGGCCGGGTGCCGAGTTTCACCGAACTCGGGATTTTTTCCGCGATGTGGAACGAGCACTGCTCGTACAAATCCTCGCGCATCCATCTGCGCGGGCTGCCGACCAAGGCGCCCTGGGTGATCCAGGGCCCCGGCGAGAACGCAGGGGTGATCGACATCGGCGACGGCCAGGCGGTCGTGTTCAAGATGGAGAGCCACAACCACCCGAGCTATATCGAGCCCTATCAGGGAGCGACCACCGGTGTCGGCGGCATTTTGCGTGACGTTTTCACGATGGGCGCGCGCCCGATCGCATGCCTCAATGCGCTCTCCTTTGGCGCGCCGGAACACCCCAAGACCCGCCATCTGGTGTCGGGCGTGGTCGCCGGCGTCGGCGGTTACGGCAATTCGTTCGGCGTGCCGACGGTCGGCGGGCAGGTGCGTTTCCACACCCGCTATGACGGCAACATCCTGGTCAACGCGATGGCCGTCGGCCTCGCCGACACCGACAAGATCTTCTACGCCGCGGCCTCCGGCGTGAACATGCCGATCGTCTATTTGGGATCCAAGACCGGCCGCGACGGTATTCACGGCGCGTCGATGGCGTCGGCCGAATTCGACGATGATTCCGCCGAGAAGCGTCCGACCGTGCAGGTCGGCGATCCCTTCGCAGAAAAACTGCTGCTGGAAGCCTGCCTCGAAATCATGGAAAAAGGTTGCGTGATCGCGATCCAGGACATGGGCGCGGCGGGCCTCACATGCTCGGCGGTCGAGATGGGCGCCAAGGGCGATCTCGGCGTCGATCTCGATCTCGACGCGGTGCCGACGCGTGAAACCGGCATGAGCGCCTATGAGATGATGCTCTCGGAAAGCCAGGAGCGCATGCTCATGGTGCTGAAGCCCGAGAAGGAACAAGAGGCCGAGGCGATCTTCCGCAAATGGGGGCTCGATTTCGCCGTCGTCGGCTACACCACGCCGAGCAAGCGCTTTGTGGTGAAGCATGGCGGCGACGTCATGGCCGATTTGCCGATCAAGGAACTGGGCGACGAGGCGCCGCTGTACGACCGGCCGCATGTCGCGTCCGCGTTGTTGCCGGTGGTGCGCGCGCAGGACGTCAAGCCGCCGATCGGGATTTCGGCTGCGCTGGAAAAGCTGATCGCGACGCCCGAGCTGTGCTCGCGGCGCTGGGTCTGGGAGCAGTACGACCACGTCATCCTCGGCAATACGGTGCAGCGCCCGGGTGGCGATGCCGCCGTCGTGCGGGTGCAGGACGGACCGAAGGGGCTTGCGCTCACTGTCGACGTGACGCCGCGTTATTGCGAAGCGGATCCGTTCGAAGGCGGCAAGCAGGCGGTAGCCGAGGCCTGGCGCAACATCACCGCGGTCGGCGGACGGCCGCTCGCGATCACCGACAATCTGAATTTCGGCAATCCGGAGCGGCCCGAGATCATGGGCCAGTTCGTCGGCTGCCTGAAGGGTATTGCGGAAGCCTGTCGTTCGCTCGACTTCCCCGTCGTGTCCGGCAATGTCTCGCTCTACAACGAGACCAACGGCCGCGGCATCCTGCCGACGCCCTCGATCGGCGGCGTCGGGCTGCTCGACGATTTCACCAAGTCCGCGACGCTCGCCTTCAAGGCGGCAGGCGAGGCGATCCTGTTGATCGGTGACACGCAGGGCTGGCTCGGACAGTCCGTCTATCTGCGCGATGTCTGCGGTCGCGAAGAGGGCGCGCCGCCGCCGGTGGACCTCGCCGCCGAAAAGCGCAATGGCGACGTGGTGCGCGGCATGATCCACGCCGGCACCGCAACCGCGGTGCATGACGTTTCCGACGGCGGACTTCTGATCGCGCTCGCCGAGATGGCAATTGCGAGCGGCATCGGTGCGCAGCTGTTGGCGGCGCCGGCCTCGATCGTGCCGCACGGCTACTGGTTCGGCGAAGACCAGGCACGCTACATCGTGACGGTGCCGGCGGCCGATGTCGGACTGGTGCTGGCGAAGATGAAGGGCGCCGGGGTGCCCTGCGCGCGGATCGGCACCACTGGCGGCGATGCGATCGCGGTGGCCGGTGAAGCACCGGTCGCGGTGGCCTCGCTCAACACGGCGTTCGAAAGCTGGCTGCCGGCTTACATGAGCGGCAAGGCGTCTTAACCCTACAGTCATGCCGGGATGGTCCGTAGGACCAGACCTCAGATGTGTAATTGCACATCGGGGAATCTCGAGATTTCGGGTTCGATGCTCCGCATCGCCCCGGAATGACGGCTCAAGTTCAAAGCACCCGCTTCGCACCCGGAATCTGCCGCAGCGCGCGCGTCAACGCCCAGCTGAACGCGACCGTTAATACGAATCCGATGGGGGCTTTCACGGTCGCAGGCATATTGAAATCGAACAGCCAATACTGCAGCCACAGCGCGATCGGATAGTGCACCAGGAACATGCCGTAGGCATCGCCCTGCATCGGATCGAGTACGCTCCTGCCGGAGTTGGCGAACCTCAGGAAATAGGCCAGGATCAGGAACAGGATGGCCACGCTGAAGACAGTGAAGCAGACAGCATAGGCCCCTTCATACCAGTCGGGCAGGTCTGCTGGATTCCCCAGGTTTTCGCGCTTGATGGAGATCAGCACCCACATGAGGTAATACGGAACGATCGCCAGGATCATCCAATCCCAGCTGACCTTCGCCATCCGGCCGTCAGCCGCGAGCAGCCCGCGATCCATCATCGCAACGCCGATGCCGGCGCCGAAAAAGAAGTAGGTTGCGTAGAGCATCACGCGGCCGTGCTGGACCGAGAACGGCCCGAACTCGAACCAATCGCTGGCACCGTAGTGAACCCGCCCGGGAATGTAGAACGCCGCGGTGACGGCAACCATGACCGCGAAGAACACCGCGGGCCGGCGGCGACCGTGCAGCGAGAGGCGATTGATCGGATCGAGAAGGTTGGGTGACAGCCGATACAACAGGCAAGCAACCAGATCGAAGCCGAGCAAGACCCAAAGGAACCAGATCGGTCCGCTCGGCCAGGGTCCGACGGTGACGGTTTTCCACCAGAATGAAGCGAAGCTGACCTCGGGATGCTGCCGCAGGGAAATGGCGTAATAGGCGATCGGAATGACGGTCAGCGCGCAGATCGCGAATGGCAGGGCAAGCCGAAACAGGCGATCCTGCAAATAATTCAGCGGTCCCTTTCGGGCAATGCCGGACCATGCGAACAGGCCAGACAGGAAAAAGAACATCGCCATGAAGAAACTGTCGGTGGCGAGCACGATCATGTCGAAGCCGAAGAATGACTTCGAGTCGGTGTGACCGTAGTAGGTGTACGGGATGACGGCGTGGTGCAGCAGCACCACCAGCGTCAGGAAGGTGCGGGCGCGATCGAGCGAAAGGTTTCGCGATTTGGCTTTTGGCACCGCGTGGGCGTCGGCATGCCCCACGGTGGAAATCGAAGTCATGCGCGCCTCCCCAGCCGCTGTTTGTCCGGAATGTTGCAGCCGGGAACCCGATCAGCAAGGCGAATCATCAAGCCCCGCGGCGCGGCATCGTCGTTCATTCGATAAAAATGTCGCGACATGCGACTGAACACGATTCGGAATTTCGCCGCATGGCAAAAAGCGCGAAGCGCGACTTCGCGCCTGACGATCCAGCCGTCAGCGCCTTGGCCGTCGGATCAGGCCCTCAGGCCACTTCCTCGATCTTGACCTTGTCCGGATAGAACGCCAGATGGCCGGCGATCTCTGCCATCGCCGGGAACGGCGTCTCATAGGTCCAGATCGAATTCTCCAATGTCTTGCCGTCGGCGTTGATGCTGAAATAGTTCGCGTCCCCCTTGTAGGGACAATGCGTGGTCCGCTCGGTGCGGGCCAACAGCGCCATATTGACGTCGCTGCGCGGCACATATTGCACCGCCGGATAGCGCGCCTCCTTGAGAGTGAGGGCCTGGGTAGTGTCGGCGATGACCACGCCGCCGGCCGAAACCCGGACGCGCTTGGGATTGGCCGCAATCGTGATCGGATGGTCGGGACCGGGAAGTTTCATGGTTCTTGGCCTCTTTTTGGGTCAGCCGGATGTGACCGGACGCCTCAGCCTGAATGGTTTAAAAGGTTTGAACCCGGGATATAGTGCCGGGCAGGATGACCTAGAAGGGCGTACGCGCTAGGTTTGGTCGTCACGGTCGCGAGAGCTGGCCGTGATTCGCAACATCTGACGGAGACATGCTGGAATGCCGATGGACGCCCACGATATCGAATCGATGATCAAGGCAGCCATACCCGATGCCGAGGTGACGATCCGCGATCTGGCCGGCGACGGCGATCACTACGCCGCGACCGTGATTTCTGAGTCCTTCCGCGGCAAGTCGAGGGTCCAGCAACACCAGATCGTCTACCAGTCGCTCAAGGGGCAGATGGGCGGCGTGCTGCACGCACTGGCGCTGCAAACCGGGGTACCTGGCGGACCTGGGGTGCCCGAAGGCTGACCGAACCTCGGAGACGCGCCAATGGCGGCGGATGCACACGGCGCGCTGTTCCGACCGATCGTGCCGCACCAGCACAGCCGGGTGACTTACGCTGAGCTGTTCTTCGACCTCGTCTTCGTCTTTGCGGTCACACAGATCTCGCACAGCCTGCTCGGCCATTTCACGCCGTTGGGCGCGCTACAGGTCACGATGCTCTTCCTCGCGGTCTGGTGGGTGTGGGTCTACACCTCCTGGATCACCAACTGGCTCAATCCCGAAAAGACCCCCGTCCGGCTGCTGCTGTTTGCGCTGACGCTCGGCGGGCTCGTGCTCTCAACCTCGATTCCGAAGGCGTTTGACGACCGCGGGCTGTGGTTCGCGGTGGCCTATGCCGCGATGCAGGTCGGCAAGACCGTGTTTCTGTGGGTCGCGACGCCACCGTCGCGTCCTCTGGCGCGGATGAATGCGATCCGGATCACGTCGTGGCTGGCGTTGTCGGCGGTGTTCTGGATCGCGGGTGGATTTGCGAAGGGCGAAACCCGGCTGGTGCTGTGGGGGATCGCGCTCGTCATCGAATATCTGTCGCCGGCGGTGCGGTTCTGGATACCCCGGTACGGCGCGTCTTCGGTTGCCGATTGGGTGATCGAGGGCGGCCACATGGCCGAACGCTGCGCGGGGTTCATCATCATCGCGCTCGGCGAATCCATCATTGTGACGGGTGCTACTTTTGCCGAGCTGACCTGGACGATCGAAAATGTCACGGCCTTCGTGTCAGCCTTTGTCGGCACCCTGGCGATGTGGTGGATCTACTTCAACAAGGGCGCCGAAGCGGGATCCGAACAGATTTCAAAATCGAGCGAACCGGGGCGGCTGGCGCGGCTCGCCTATACTTACCTGCACATGCCGATCGTGGCGGGGATTATCGTCACGGCAGTGGCCGACGAACTGGTGCTGAAGCACCCGGGCGGTCATTCCGATCTCAGGACGGTGCTGAGCGCGACCGGCGGACCGCTGCTGTTCCTGATCGGGACGATCCTGTTCAAGCACAGTTTTCGCGGCTTTCTGCAGCTCTCGCATGGTGTCGGTATCATCGTGCTGTGCGGACTGGCCTGGTTCGCGCACGACCTGTCGCCGCTATGGCTCTCGCTGCTCACGACCGCGATCATGGTGGTGGTCGCGGTGTGGGAATCGATCTCGCTCAGGTCCGACACGCCCGAGTAGACGATCCGTGCGTGCCGGTCGCGTGAGCGGCACGCCATCGCGAACTGCAAGCGCTACTTCTGGGCGACGAGGTTCTTCAGGACGAGGTCGGACAATTGGACCACAAGGGCACGAAGCCTGACGTTTTCCTCGATCAGCGACGCCAGCGCGGCGCTCGCCTCGGAATCAGCTCCCTCGTCTTCATCGTCTTGCGCCGATAAAGGTCCGAAGCGGTGCTTCTGGCTCCCGGACGTCGGATACGCATTCCCCATAACTAGATCCCCTGGCACGAACAACTCAACCCCAGCCAAGTCGCCGGAGCAGGATTGGCTGAGTCGGCGTCAAAATTTGGACATTTCGAAGGGGAAACGACAGCGCTGCTGCAGCGAATTGCTGGCGCAGAATGACGAAATTGCAAATTTGTTAAGCATTTGCTTTCATACGAGACGACGAAGGGGCTGATGCGCGGCGGCGCTGCCACCTTGTTCGCAAGTACAATCTGACCAGCGCGGTCAACTCAGTCCCCACGGCATGCCCGTGGCCGAGAACGCGCGCCGATGAAACAAAGCGAAGCACGTGCCCTGATACTCCAGCAGTGGGATGACTGGATACTGACGCAGGCGATCGATCCTGGCGGACCCACCGGCAAGGACTCGCTGCGATTCTTCTACGAGCTGCAGGACGACGGGTCGCCGCTATTGGATTTCCAATCTCGCGGGCAGGACAAATGGCGGATCATTCACGGCTGGCTTCTCGGCGCCGAGCGATTGTCCGATCATTGGATGATGCCTTCGCCACGGATCATACCCACGCGCAAGCCGCGGTCGGCGCGCGGCAAGTCCGGGGCGAAAACGTGAGGGCTCAGTCCAAGGCCGCCAGCGCGTGCACCGAGAACATCCTGTTCTTGTCGGTCCAGGACTCCCGCACCTTCCAGCCCGCGCCACGCGCCAGCGCGGTGAAGCGCTCGAAGCTGTATTTGTAGCTGTTCTCCGTGTGGATGCTCTCGCCGGGGCGGAACGAGAAATTGTGCCCGAGCACGCGCACGTTCTGCGCTTTGCGGCTGATCAGATGCATCTCGATGCGATGGCGGTCGCGATTGTAGATCGAGCGGTGGGTGAAGGCGGAGAGATCGAAGTTGCCGCCGAGCTCGCGGTTGATGCGCACTAGCACATTGAGATTGAAGCGCGCGGTAACGCCGGCTGAATCATTGTAGGCGTCATACAGCACGCGCTCGTCCTTCTCGAGATCGACGCCGACGATCATCTGCGCACCGTCGCCGAGGATCTCGCGGGCGGTGCGCAGGAAGGCGCTGGCTTCATTCGGCTCGAAATTGCCGAGCGTCGATCCCGGAAAGAAGCCGAGCTTCGGCATATTGGCGATCTCGGCCGGCAGCGCGAACGGTGCCGTGAAATCCGCGGCCACCGGATAGACGTTGAGACCGGGGAAATCCTTGCGCAGCGCGTCGGCCTGCGCCTTGAGGAAGTCACCGGATATATCGACCGGGACGTAGGCGCCGAAGTCGCTGCGTTCCAGCAGCAGGCGCACCTTCGTGGTGGCGCCGGCGCCGAATTCCACCAGCGCCGCCCCCTTCGCGATGATCGCGGCGATCGCATCGCCGCGGTCGCGCAGAATGCCAAGTTCGGTACGGGTCGGATAATATTCCGGCAGCACCGTGATCTGCTCGAACAGCTCCGACCCCGTGACGTCGTAGAAATATTTCGGCGACAGCCGCTTGGGATGCTGCGCGAGGTTGCCGATCACGTCTTCCGCAAACGCCGTAGTCTGTTCATCGAACTCGTGCGTGAGGGCCAAAGCGGGGGCATGCACATTCATGATACTCTCCTGAACGCGCTTCCCGGCGCGCTTTTGATCATCGGTTGGGCGTGATCTGGTTCGGAAAGGCGTCGTCGCCGTTCCGGATCATGCTTGAGAAAGGTCAGGCGTAGTCTGCAAGGCGCAATCCCGTGAATTGCCAGCGGTGGTGCGGATAAAAGAAGTTGCGATAGGTGATACGGCTGTGACCGGCCGGAGTTGCAAGCGACGACCCGCGCAGCACCAGTTGGTTGACCATGAACTTGCCGTTATATTCGCCGAGCGCGCCTTCGATGGCGCGATAGCCGGGATAGGGTGAGTAGGAACTGCGGGTCCACTGCCAGACGATACCGAAGGCGTCGTTCAACAGGCCGGCGCGTGCCGCGACTTCCCATTCCATCTCGGTCGGCAGATGCTTTCCGCTCCAGCGCGCGAACGCATCCGCCTCGTAATAATTGACATGGCTGACCGGAGCGGACGGATCGATCGGCTGCAATCCGCCGAGCGTCATGATCTTCCATTCGCCGCCAACCTGGCGCCAGTGGCCGGGCGCCTGCCATTGCTCGTTGTTCACGGTGGCAAAACCGTCCATCAGCCACAGCGTCGCCGTCGCGTAGCCGCCGTCCTTCATGAAGGCGAGCCATTCGGCGTTGGTGACGAGGTTGCGGGCGAGTTTCACCGGGCCGACCAGCGCGCGGTGGGTGGGCTTCTCATTGTCGAAATGAAAACTGTCGTCGGTATGCCCGACGGTATGGATGCCTTCGTTGAGAGCAGTCCATTCGTCACCGCCCCGTGTCGGGGCAGGGAAGCGCCACGCCGCATCATAGGCCGGCGGGATCGGGTTCTGGGCGAAGGCGTGCAGGATGTCGGTGAGCATCAATTCCTGATGCTGCTGCTCGTGGTTGAGACCGACTTCGACCAGCGGCACCAGTCCGGAAAGCACGTCCTCGCGCGCGGTCTGGAAGAATTTGACGACGGCGGCATCGACATGGCGCCGATAGGCGGTGACTTCGTCGGCGCTCGGGCGCGTCAGGTGACCGCGCTGGTGGCGGGCATGGCGGGGGCCGGCACTGACATAATAGGAGTTGAACAGGAAGGCGTAGTCGGGGTGAAAAACCCGATAGCCCTCGCAATGCTCGCTGAGCAGGAATTGCTCGAAAAACCAGGTGGTATGAGCGCGGTGCCACTTTGCCGGGCTGGCGTCCGGCATCGACTGGATCAGCTGATCCTCGGGACTTAAGGGCGCGGCCCGGCGCTCGGTCTCGTCCCGGACTGCGAGATAGGCGTCGACCAGTCGCTGGGCGAGGGTGCCGGAATCGGAAAAGAGTGACGGGGTGGGGGTGGCTAACGCGGCCGCGGCTACTGATTTCGTCACTGGTGGCTCCGGTTCGGGAGAGAACGTTTCTCTGGCAGACAGGTTCCTGACGGACAGTCCGTCCTAGATAGGGGTTCCCATCTGGGAAAAAAGCCTCCCGGCGCCATGATATTGATGCCATCAGACTATGAGCCGCACGGCCTTTTGGGCGCCGCGGCAAGGTTGCGCATGCCAGCTACTCGCCATTTTACTTTGGATGCACAACGGTTTGGGCTACATATATGACCAGTATCGGGGTTGAATCGGACGAGCCGGCCCGTAAGTAAGGCTTAGCCGCAGGGGGCTGTGCCCCAAAAGGAAGCGAATATGAGCATCGAGCAATTCATCGACAACGAAGTGAAGTCGAACGACGTCGTGCTGTTCATGAAGGGAACGCCGCAGTTTCCGCAGTGCGGTTTCTCGGGGCAGGTGGTCCAGATCCTCGATCACGTGGGCGTCGGCTACAAGGGCCTGAACGTTCTGGAATCCGCCGATCTGCGCGACGGCATCAAGACCTACTCCAACTGGCCGACGATTCCGCAGCTCTACGTCAAGGGCGAGTTCATTGGCGGTTGCGACATCATCCGCGAGATGTTCCAGGCCGGTGAATTGCAGCAGCTGTTCGCCGACAAGGGCGTCGCCGTCAACACGGCGGCTTCAGCCTGAGTTCGACCGCGCGCCAGATCGGCAAGGCGCGGCTGGAAGTCATCGTTGCCGACATCACCAGCTTGCGCGTTGACGCCATCGTCAACGCCGCGAATTCGTCCCTGCTCGGCGGGGGCGGCGTCGATGGGGCGATCCATCGGGCGGCCGGACCTGAACTGTTGGCCGAGTGTCGCACGCTGAATGGTTGTGCGACCGGCGATGCCAAAATCACCCGGGGCTACCGGCTCAAGGCCCAACATGTGATCCACACAGTTGGACCGGTTTGGAACGGCGGTAACCTTGGCGAAGACGATTTGCTCGCCTCGTGCTATCGCCACTCGATCGAACTTTGCCGACAGCACGATCTTGCCTCCGTGGCCTTTCCGGCGATTTCAACCGGGATCTATCGCTTCCCCGCCGAACGCGCGGCCGGGATCGCGGTCGCAACCGTGGTCGATGCGTTGGCCACGGCACCCGAAATGACCAGCGTGATATTTTGCTGCTTCTCCGAGGGTAGCGCCCGTCTGCATGAATCGGCACTGGCTGCCTTCGGGAGCCCTTGTGCCTGATGACACGCGACCGCTACACTCCCCGGGCGAATTCCGGGGAGGGGTCCAATGAATTCACGTCAAGTGCTGCGCGCGCTCGTTTGTGGCGCGCTGACGTTGAGCGTGCCGCCGCTCGCCCGCGCCGAGGGCACCTTCGATATTCCGGCGGGTGCGCGTTTCAATGAAGCAAAACTTGCCAGGATCAGCGAGTTCTTCGCAAACGAGGTCGCAACCGGCAAGATCGCCGGCGCGAACGTCCTGATCCAGCAGCGCGGCAAGCCGGTCTATCACCAGACCTTCGGCGTGCAGGATGTGGTCTCCAAGGCGCCGATCACGGACAAGACCATCTTCCGCCTGTCTTCGCTGACCAAGGCGATCACCTCGGTCGTGGCGATGCAGCTGATCCAGGACGGCAAGATCAAGCTCGACGATCCCGTCTCGAAATACATTCCGTCCTTCGCTAACATGAAGGTCGGCGTGGAGAAAAAGGCCGAGGGCGGCAACAGGACGCTCGAACTGGTGCCGATGACCCGGCCCATTACCATCCTCGACCTGTTGCGCCACACCTCCGGCATCACCTATGGCTTCTATGGCGACAGTCTGGTGCGCAAGGCCTACAAGGAAGCCAACCTCTACGCAGGCGAATTCGATCTCGCCGAGTTCGCCGAACGGATCGCCAAGCTGCCGCTGCACAACCAGCCGGGCGCGCTCTGGCAGTACGGCCATTCCACCGACATCCTGGGACGGATCATGGAGATCGTGTCCGGAAAATCCTTGCTCGAGATCGAGAAGGAAAAGCTGCTCGATCCGCTCGGCATGACCGACACCGGCTTCTTCGTCACCGAACCGGAGCGGTTGCAACGGCTCGCCCAGCCGGTGCCGAACGACAGTGATTTCCGTGTCGGCCGCCAGTACCGGACCGAGGTTCGCCAGAAATGGGAATCCGCCAGCGGCGGCATGGTCTCGACCATGTCGGACTTTTCGCGCTTTGCGCAAATGCTGCTCAACGGCGGGACGTTCGAGGGCAAGACCTATCTGAGCCCGAAGACGTTCGAGTTGATGGCATCGGACCATACCGGCAAGAATTCCGGCGTCGAGCGGGATTATTTCTATTTTCCCGGTGACGGCTTCGGCATGGGGCTTGGATTTGCCGTGCGCACCGATCCCGGCAACGCCAAGCCGCCGCCGCCGGGATCGCTGGGCGAGCTGAAATGGGACGGCGCCTCGGGTTGCTACATGGTGATCGACCGCAAGCAGGAAATGTTCTTCGTGGTTCTTGAGCAGACGCCAACCGAGCGGCAACGCGTCCAGCGCACCCTCAAGCAGCTGGTCTATGAGGCGCTGGAGAATTGACGGCGTGAAGCTCCGCGGTTTGTTCGCAGCGGCGCTGGCCGCATTCGTCGTCCTAGTCTCGTCGCATGTCGTGGGTGCCAGCGAGCCTGCGCCGGGCGCGGGAAGCTTTTCGCGCGAAGGCCTGACGCGCGTCGGCGACTATATCCGCAACGAAATCGCGGCCGGCACAATCCCCGGTGCGATCCTGCTGATCCAGCAGCACGGCAAGCCGGTGTATTTCGAGAGCTTCGGCGTCCGCGACGTCGCGACCAAACTGCCGATGAGCGCGGATACCATCTTCCGCCTCTATTCGATGTCGAAGCCGATCACCTCGGTGGCGGCGATGATGCTGGTCGAGGACGGCAAGCTCAAACTCGACGATGCCGTCTCGAAATACATCCCGGCCTTTGCGGCGACAAAAGTCGGCGTCGAGAAGCGCGCCGACGACGGCACGCTGACGCTGGTCGAGGAGCCGCTCGAACGGCCCATCACGATCACCGATTTGCTGCGCCATACCTCCGGCCTGCCTTACGGTTACATGGGAGGAGGTCTTGTACGCGCCCGCTACGCCGAGGCCGGTCTGATCCGCCGCAACCTGACCAATGCCGAATTTGCCGAGCAAATCGCAAAATTGCCGCTGGTCGAGCAGCCAGGCACGCGATGGGACTACGGCTTTTCCACCGACGTGCTCGGGCGCGTGATCGAGGTGGCGTCGGGAAAATCCCTGCTTGAGTTCGAAAAGGAACGGTTGCTCGGCCCACTCGGGATGAGCGAGACGGCGTTCATCGTCAGCGATCCGGCAATGCGGCCACGCATTGCCGAGCCGATGCCGACCGATCGCGCGATCAGCCCGGTCACCAACGTCCGAGATCCGATGGAGCCGAGGCGGATGGAGTCCGGCGGCGGCGGCATGGTGGGCACCATCGGCGACTATGCTCGCTTCGCCCAGATGCTGCTGAATGGCGGCACTTTCGAAGGTCGTCGCTACCTCAGGCCCGAGACGATCGCGCTCATGACGTCCGACCATATCGGCGCGAAAACGAAAATCGCGCGCGACTATGCCTACTATCCCGGCGAAACCAGCGGCTTCGGCCTCGGTTTTGCGGTGCGCACGTCGGTGCCGCCGAACACGTCGTGGCCGCTGGGCGAGTACCGCTGGGATGGGGTCGCGGGCACGTTCTTCTTCATCGATCCCAAGGACGATATGTTCGCGATCTTCATGGTGCAGACGCCATCGCAGCGCGGACGCATTCAGCTTGCATTGAAGACGCTGATCTATCAGGCGTTGGGAAGGTAAGCGTCAAGCCCCGCGCACGATCTCGCGCACGAAACCGACCGTCTCTTCGATCATCGCGGCCGTCACATCGAGATGGGTGCAGGCACGGATCCTGCCGTCCATCATCGCCAGCAGCACGCCGCGCTTGCGCAGAGCCTCGATCATCTTGTCGCCCGGAATGCCGGCACCGTCAGGCTTGAAGAACACGAGGTTGGTCTCGGGCTCCTGGACCTCGATGCCATTGATCTGCGAGAGGCCGCGCGCCAGCGCCCGCGCGTTGGCGTGATCGTCGGCGAGGCGGTCGACGTGATGGTCGAGGGCGTAGACGCAGGCCGCTGCACAAATGCCGGCCTGCCGCATCGAGCCGCCGAGCCGCTGCTTCCAGCGCCAGACATTGTCGATGAAATCGCGCGAGCCGGCGATGGCGCCGCCGACGGGCGCACCGAGGCCCTTGGAGAAATCGATCCAGGCCGAATCCCAGCCCGCAGCCATGTCGCGCGCGGAAATACCCGACGCGACGCAGGCGTTCAGCAGTCGCGCTCCGTCCATATGGGTGACGAGCCCGTTGGCCTTGGCGATTTCGACGACCTCATCCAGCGCGACCTTCTTCCAGATCGTGCCGCCGCCGATATTGGCTGTCTGTTCGACGCTGACGACGGTTTGCGGCGGCTGGTAGCGCGAGCGCGGGTGAAGCGCGGCACGAAACGTCTCCGGCGAGAATTGCCCGTCGTCGCCCGGCAGCGGGGTGATCTGGAAGCCGCCGAGGGCGGCATGCGCACCACCTTCGCGGGCGATGATATGTGCGCTGACATGCGCCAGGATCTCGTCGCCCGGCCGGCACCAGGACAAGGTCGCCGCGACGTTGCACATGGTGCCCGACGGCATGAATACGGCCGCTTCCTTGCCGAGCAGGTCGGCGACGCGTTCGCACAGCAGATTCACGGTCGGATCGTCGCCGATCTGTTCGTCGCCGACTTCGGCCCGCGCCATCGCCTCGCGCATCGCCGGCGTGGGGCGGGTCTGGGTATCCGACAGCAGGTTGATACGGACCGGCGCTGCCTTGGGATCGCGCGGAGGAGGGGTGTAGTGGGTCATGACTGACTCTCGTGATTTGCAAGATGACGGGGAGAGGGAGGAATTATCTGAAGCGCAGATTTTGGCGTGACAACTGGTCGATCGATCTGCACCCCATCAGCTTCATGTCGCGCTCGATCTCCGCTCGCATCAGGCCGAGTGCGCGCTCAACGCCGGCCTGGCCGGCTGCGGCGAGAGGATAGAGATAGAAGCGCCCGACGCCAACCGCTTTGGCTCCCAGCGACAATGCTTTCAGGACATGGGTGCCACGCTGGATTCCGCCGTCCATGATGACATCGATCCGGTCACCGACGGCATCGACGATTTCAGCCAGCTGATCGAACGCCGCCCGCGAACCGTCGAGCTGCCGGCCGCCATGGTTGGACAGGATGATGCCGGTGCAGCCGATCTCGACGGCGCGTTTGGCATCGGCCACCGACATGATGCCCTTCAGGCAGAATTGTCCGTTCCATAGCTTCACCATTTCAGCGACGTCGTCCCAGGTCATGGAAGGGTCGAGCATTTCGGTGAAGTAGCGCCCGATCGACATGGCGCCGCCGCTCATATCGACGTGCTCGTCGAGCTGAGGCAGTTTGAAGCCCTCATGGGTGAGGTAGTTGATGCCCCACATCGGCTTGATCGCGAACTGGGCCATGCCGGCAAGCGTCAGGCGGAAGGGAATAGAGAATCCGGTACGCAAATCGCGTTCGCGATTTCCCCCGGTGATGCTGTCCACCGTCAGCATCATGACGTTGACGCCGGCGTCCTTTGCGCGCTGCATCATGGCGCGGTTGAGACCGCGGTCGCGGTGAAAATAGAACTGATAGACCTGCGGCGTAGCGTGCGCCTTGCGCAGTTCCTCGAGGCTGACGGTGCCGAGCGAGGAGACGCCGAACATCGTGCCGTACTTCGCGGCTGCTGCAGCCACCGCGCGCTCGCCGGTATGGTGGAACAGGCGCTGCAGCGCAGTCGGGGAGCAATAGACCGGCATCGCCAGTTTCTGGCCGATCACGGTCACCGACATGTCGATGGCCTCCACGCCGCGCAGGACGTTGGGCACCAGATCGCAGCGCTCGAAGCTTTGGGTGTTCTGGCGCAGCGTCGCCTCGTCGTCGGCGGCGCCGTCGATGTAATTGAAGATCGGGGCGGGCAAGCGCCGTTGCGCCAGCTTTCGGAAGTCATGGAAGTTGTGGCAGTCGCTCAAGCGCATGGCGTTTCCCCGCGGGGCAGAAAAAAGGCCCCGGTTTTCCCGGGGCCTTTGTAGCTCGAAAATCCGCGCCGATCAGCGCGAATAGAATTCGACGATCAGATGCGGCTCCATCTGCACCGCGAACGGCACGTCCGACAGCGCCGGGATGCGGGTGAACTTCGCCGTCATCTTGGAGTGATCGGCCTCGATGAAGTCGGGCACGTCGCGCTCGCCGAGCTGGCTGGCTTCCAGCACCGGGGTGAGCTGCTTGGAGGATTCCTTGATCTCGATGACGTCGCCGGGCTTGACCTTGTAGCTCGAAATGTTGACGCGGCGGCCGTTCACCTTGATGTGGCCGTGGTTGATGAACTGGCGCGCGGCGAACATGGTGGCGACGAACTTGGCGCGGTAGACCACGGTGTCGAGGCGGCGCTCGAGCAGGCCGATCAGGTTTTCACCGGTGTCGCCCTTCATCCGGCCGGCTTCGACATAGATGCCGTGGAACTGGCGCTCGGAAATGTTGGCGTAATAGCCCTTGAGCTTCTGCTTGGCGCGGAGCTGCACGCCGAAGTCGGACAGCTTGCCCTTGCGGCGCTGGCCGTGCTGGCCGGGGCCGTATTCACGGCGGTTCACGGGGCTCTTGGGGCGGCCCCAGATATTCTGGCCCATACGGCGATCGATCTTGTACTTCGCCTCACTGCGCTTAGTCATCGCGTCCTCTTGATAAGTTTGAGTTTTGAGGAGACGCGCCCTCCTGTGCGCCGGGAACTTCCCGGTGCCGACAGGTCCGCCTCGAAAGCTCGGGGAGGACCACGGGTCGCGAAACGCAACGCGGGCCGAAAACGGCCCGCGAGCAAGCGGGTTATTAGGGGGGAAGTGCCGTTGTGTCAAACGCCACATCCCGGTTTTGACCTCGATTTCTGACCCGGAATGGCTGGGATCCGGGCCCTGATGGGTCAAGTCGCGACCGCCCGGACCGCTTTTGGCTCGGTTTGCTGCCGATTCGCCCGCAATTCCCCCGCGATTTCGGTGTTCAGCACCTGTTCCAGCCGGTTCAGCACCTTGGCAATCAGGGCGGCGTCGGTAATCCGGTGGTCCCAGCGCAGCACGACGTCGATCGACTGGTCAGGTTTCTCGACCCCGTAGCTCAGCACGAAGGGGCCCGGGCTCATGGCGTGGAGCTGGCCGGCGCCATAGGCGGCCACCGACGTGACCCCGAAACTGCCGAAATAATTGGCGCGCTGGCGGCCGAAATTCAGCCCGATCGCCCAGAACAGCCGGCGCAGCGGCAGCGGCAGCCGCGTCGTGCGCAGGATTTTGCGGAACGCCGGCACCTGTTCGATCGGCGCCTGCTTGGCATGCCGGATCATCGCGTCGACCTCCGCCAGCGACATTTCATCGGGTGCGGTGACCTTTTGCGGCAGCACGCAATCCTGGCCGTCCTCGACGCGCGCGATCGCCACCATCGCGACGCTGCGCGGCAGTTCGTAGAACGCAGGCATTGGCCATTTGACGTACAGCGTGCGCAGCACCGGTTGCTCCTTGGCGACCAGCGCGAACGCCTTGACGAAGATCGCCGCCCAGCCCGGCCGCACCGCGGCCTGCGCGCGCGCCTCCAGCAGGCCACGGATATTGAGCGGCCGCGCCAGCGAGACGAACGGCACGCGCTTCGACGCATGCATGAGGTCAGCGACGAGACGGCGCGGCAATGTTATTTTTCGAACCGTTCCGCGCATGACTCCGCTCAAGTTCCTGCAATCAACAAATCAGAAAAACAAGCGGGCCCAACGACCCGCCAGTGCCCTGATGTAGCACGAACCGGCCGGTTTGACGCCAGAGCCTTTCCGTTTCGATTGCATCGAAATGGAGCTCTGGGCCTTATTTTGAACCGTTTTCTTGACGCGAACCGAGTCTACCCACGGACCAAGTCCGAGGGCATGCTTCGCTTGAAAACGCTCCAGCCTTATGGCGCTGGTTTGGCCAAGGGTTCGCCCGCCTTGGCGACGTAAACCCCAAGCACTTTGAAGGGCTTGTCGCCGGCCTTGGCGTCGTGAACGACGCCTTCCGGGATCTGGTAGGATTCCCCGGCCTTGATCTTCACGGGCGGCTTGCCGTCGATGATGAGCTCAAGCTCGCCCTCGAGCACATAGCCGGTCTCGGCACCGGGATGGGTATGGCGGCCGGCCGCGCCGCCTGCAGGCACTTCCGCAATCGCGGTGACGGTGTTGTAGCCGGGTGGGAAGTCGAGTTTTTGCAGCGGGGTGCGCTTGATGCCGCTTTGCTGGGCAATCGCGACCCCGGCGCCGGCGAAGGCTATGACGGTCAATCCGAGCAGAATTTTCCTGATCATGATGTTTGTTCTCCCTGTGGGTAAAGACTAGCACGACACCACCGCCGGCAAAGCTGGGCGTGCAGCTAACGCTTGATCCCTTCAAAACTCGCCGCGATGCCGCGCTGAAACAGCGACCAGTCGAAGCCGAGCGCGAGCGCCACATACCCGCGCTCGATCATTTTATTGGCCTGTTCGGCCGATCGCGCGACGCCGCCGATCGGTACGCCGCTCTTGAAGATGCCTTCCTCGGCGCGCTGCATCAGCGCGACCACTTCGGGGTCGTCGGGCAGGCCACGCTTGTTGATGGATGTCGCAAGGTCGCCGGGGCCGATCACCGCAAGGTCGATGCCTGGCGTTGCCATGATCTCGTCGATGCGGTTGACCGCCTCGACATGTTCAATGGTGATCATGCAGATCATGTCATCGTCGGCGGTCGCCATGTAGTCCGGCATCGACACGCCCCAACGGAACGGCGCGTGAAACGGCCCCCACAGCCGGTCGCCCTTCGGCGGATAGCGCACGCTGCGTACCGCCTTTTCGGCATCGGCCGCGTTGCAGATCATCGGAAAATTGATGCCGAGCGCACCGATGTCCATCGGCGCCTTCGCCAGATGCGGCTCGTTGGCCGCGATCCGCACCATCGGCACGCAGGGCGTGCCTGAAGTGGCCGTGATCATCGCATGCGCTGAGCCGAGATCGATCGGGCCGTGTTCGAGATCGACGATGATCCAGTCAATCCCGGTGCGGGCCATGATCTGCACCGTCTGGATCGAGGGGATGGTCGCGATGGCGCCGAAGGTCGGACGCTTCTCGCGCCATTGCTGACGGAGACGGTTGAGGGGCGTGGAGGGAGCGGAGGTCAAATGGAAATTCCGTTTGGCGGGGAGGGCGGATGCGCGCAGGATAGCATATGATGCGCGGGTGCTAATGGCTCTCTCCGCGTCATTGCGAGCCACCGGGTCGCGCGAATGCGCGCCCGATGACAGGCTCCGCGAAGCAATCCACCTATCCGCGCGCCGAGGCATGGATTGCTTCGCTTCGCTCGCAATGACGGCGATGGTGTAGCGCCACACCATGCTGTCATCCCCGCGCACGCGGGGATCCAGTACGCCGCGGCTTCTCAGTTCAATCATCAGGTCTCTGGGATACTGGATCACCCGCATGCGCGGGTGATGACAGCTGAATATGTGTTCGCGATCTCGCGGCGCATTGCGCCCGAGCTTTGCCAGAAATTCCTTGCCCTCGAAAATGAGGGCGCAGGGAAGACCGGGTGCGCGCTGCACCCGCGGTCCCGTGTGCGGTTAGCACAAGAAATGCTGCACACGAG